>NZ_JBMFKV010000016.1:0-20913 GCF_049971835.1 Pyrobaculum sp. | reverse complement strand
GTGTGGAGCCGTTCTACGTGCCCCCCGGGGTAAACGCGGTAGTTGTGTACAGAGACTACGAACTGCCCGGCTTTACTATCCTAAATAAAACGGCCTTCTTCGTGGTCGTTGATGAGGGCTCAATGAAGTACAACGCGGTGGTGATTGAGAGGGAGATTTCTGTCAGCCGGGAGACTGCCATGCGCATGCTTAACGAAACGGCTAGGTTGGAGCCTTGGCTACGTAGCCAGGGGATAATACTGGCGCCTTTCAAGTGGCGTTATGAAGGCGGCAAACTATCCCTAAAGCCGGACATAGAGCTGAGATTTTCAAGACCCGTAGATAGGCGGCCGCTGGCTACGGGAAACACCACCTACTACTTCTACTTCGACGGCGACGTGATGCTACTACCGGCTATGGACATATACAGGTCGGCTACCTATATCCCCGAACACGGCGGCTGGTATAGGCTCTCGCGCCTAGTAGTGGCCCACAACTCCTTAGGCTACCTGCCACATCCACTGCCAGAGATATTTAAGATACACCCAGCGTCGACAGGCAAGGGAGAAATCACAGTAACTCTAAAATAAGCCTCTTTTTCCCAAGGCCGCATTCACTAACGCTGTATACGGCGCTTTAGGCGCGGCAACCTAAGCACTTGGTCGAGTCGATGGGTAGTTGCTGACTCCCCATCCCCCCAGTCTTAAAATATATAAATTGTCAGTAGTCAAGTCCGTTATGCCCTTTAGCCACACGAAGATCGTCGGGCCTGCGGGGAGGTACGGCGCTAGGTACGGAATGGGCCAGCGCCGTAAGGTCGCCGCGATTGAGGTTAAGCAGAAGGGCAAGCACAGATGCCCGAGCTGCAGATCTCTTGTTAGGCTTGAGAGGCTGGCCTTCGGCATCTGGAGATGCCCGAAATGCGGCTTCACCTTCGCCGGCGGCGCGTGGACTCCACAGACTATTATGGGCAGGGCCCTCGCCCCAGAGGAGTTGAAAGAGGTCGAGGCGCAGAAAGCTAAATGGAAAGAGGCTGTGAAGTAGTTATAACCACCTCTAGAAACCCCTCTAAAAAAACCCTAGAGCTTGTAAATGACCTAGCCAACTCCCTACCCGGCGCCAGGAAGATTGTACGCGGCAAGAGATCCTTCACCGCGCTTCTCGAAGAGGCAGTGGCCTGCGGGGCGCGGTACATAGCTTTTATCTGGGATAGACGCGGCATGCCCTCGGCGTTGCTCTTCTACGACGTATCAAACAAGCGGTGGAAGCACTACATGTTGAAAATCTCCGGCATTAAGACGCGTAGAGAATTCCCCGTATTCGTAGCCAGGAGGCCGCCTGCCAAAAGCGCCGTGATCGTAGACATGGCCGGCGGGGAGCTCGCCGAGATACTCGCCGAGGTATTTCACTACCCCATCATATATAGTCTGGACGCCGTGAGGGGGCTGTTCGACACGGTGATACTAATCACCCGCCGAGAGGGCTACCTAGTGGAGTTGCTCGGAGGCGACCTAGGGCCCAGGGCCTCCACGATAAAGATAAGAAAAGTGGTGTATAGACATGTATAGGCTAGTGATTAACGTAGGCAACGTTATTTCTGGCATATGCCCAGGGCGGCGCATACGGGCTCTAGGCGCATGAGGGCGTCTAGGGCGCTTCCGGTGAGTAGTATCTGTCCTTTCTGTCTGCGCCACTTCTCCACGCCGAGGGTCTTCAGCACCGCCGCCGTCCTCATGTAGTCCGCCTCGCGCCCTCCCTCTACGCTGGCGTATATATTCACATAACCATTAATCTCACCGTCACTCTCTTTGTAGAACCTAGCCTCTTTCTCCAACGTTACTTCACTACTCCCCTCAATCACCTTTGCCCTCACCTTCACTACAAGGTGCTCCTTCTTCTTCTCGCTTTTCTCTCTCCACGCTTCCACCTCTTCCACCCTCACCCTCACCTTTTTACCCTCTACCTCGACCTCCCTCTCGACGGGCGGCTTTACTCTGCCCCACATCTCGCCTTCGCGGAAGTACTGCTCCAAGCGCCGGCGCGCCTCCTTTCCCTTTGCCTTCGCCTCTTTTAGGAGCATTTCTTTCAGCCACCACGCCCTCTCGTCGCCGTGTAGGGCGAGCCAGCCGATGTACCTGAGGCCGTCCACAGTTATGCGGACAAAGCCCCTCTCGCCCCCTCTCGGCTCTCTGGCGGTGAAGTGGACAAAGCACCACTCCCCTTCGCATTTGTCCCTCATGCCCAGATCCCGCAGAAGCTTCACAGCTTTATTGTAGGACTCCGGGTCGCTGGGTTTGTACTCCACAAATACAGCGGCTTTTTTCTCAACGTCACTGAGAATCTTATGTCTCCCCACTCCGGCACGCCTCTTTCGAACTTCCCGGCGAGGCGTCTATACGCCTCCTCTTCGATGGCGCCGGCCTCTCTGCACCGCTGAAGGAACTCAGCAACGGTTCTCCTAACAGCCTCGTGTACGGAGTCGGCGGCGAGGGCGTTTGTCGAGACGTCTATACGCCACACGTCACGATCGCCCCTCTTCCGCACATCCGCCCTCACCCCCACAGCCCTAAGCACCGCCGCCCTCCGCTCAGCCTCGGCGCGGTCGGTGGTTATGAACCGCAACTTCACAGCACTACCTTTAACAAGGCGTATCTGGTACTCAGCCGCCGCGCCGTCTGCCTCAACTACAAGCCTAGCCCTGGGCCTCTTGACTATGGTGAAGCCCTCCACCCGCGCCTTCACTTTTTCTGCCTTGGCTATATCAATCAGCTTCTCCACCTTGGAATAAATCTGTTCATCGCTCTTCACGGCCTCAAGCATACGTTCGAGGGCCGCCAGATACGGCAGAGCATCCCGGGCGAACTTCCTCGCCTCCCCGCCGTACAGCCTTATGTGGACGGCGTTTTTGTCCTTTGCTATCTTCGGCTGATACCCCAACGCCCTCAGCAGTGCGTAGTAGAGATCCACCTTGTCTCCGGCCGGCACCTCATCCTCCTCTCCGCCGCCGACGGTCAGCCTAACCTCTTTTGAATACACAGAGCCGTCGCCCAGCACTGCGTGTAGGAGCATACCCACGGCGCGTCTCCCAGCCTCCCCGCGCTTTCCGGCATCTTGTTCGCTTTGCTCCAGCTCTCTGAGGACGTTCACCAGAGTGTGGAACACCCGGTGCCCCTTGAGGCCCGGCGCCCTTGTAGGCCACTCGCCGATCCACCTCTCCAGCCTCTCTCTCAACCCCTCGCGGCCGGTGTCCTCCAGATGTCTAACTACGAAATCGATGAAAGCCCTCTTCTCCTCTTTAGACATGGTGCGCGCCGCCGACAGCCTATCCCACACCTTTTTGAAGTACTCGCCGCCCAGCTCCACGCGGTACACAGCCTTCAGCCCATGAGATTTCATAATTTCAATGACCACGGTTAGTACAATTACACAAAGGCGCACTTTGTATACAACGCAGAACAGAGCAGATATATGTCCACACGGCCCACGTATATCACCACCAGCTCGTGTAAACTCCTCCAGATGTGGTACACATAGACATGAGAGAGCTCCAAGTGAGATAGGCTTGGCTTATCACCCCCATTTCCTCACATCTGCCAGCGTCTTTATATGCCTCGCCACGAACGCGGCCACTAATACAAGCGCCACTGCGAGGTACACCGCGAACTCCAGCGCGGCGGGTTTGGATAGATAGGCGACGATCGTGAGGCCCACGAGTGCCTCCACCGCCGTCACGAGATATATGTACCCGATGTACTGCATCAGCAGGCGCCTCTTCGCCTCGCCGAATGGCGGCCCACCTGCCTCAAAGCGTCTATACTTTACGTCAGACGGCTTCTTAGGCGCAAGCACGTAGCCAATCGCCACTAGCAACACTAAGGCACCCAGCAGGGCCAGTAGAAATATTAGGAAGGCCATACCGCCCTCAACAGAGCCGACAGAGCTACGGCGCCTAGGGAGATGGCCAACAGCTTGGTCCACCCAACTCTGAGCGCTTGGTCAATCCGGTACCTTGGGTATATAGCCCTGACCAGTATCAGCGGCAGTACGAAGGCTGCAAGTTTCAGAGCCGTGACGGCGGCGCCTGTGACCGTGTCGGCGGCGGGTAGCCAGCCTCCTAGGAAGAGGGCGACGCCGAGTAGTGAAGTTGCGTACATCTTTACATATATGCCGCCGAACGAGAGGATGAACAGCGTGGAGCCGTACTCTGTGTAGGGCCCCAGCACAACCTCCGGCTCGGCCTCCGGAATCTCAAACGGGAACCTGGTGGTGGACGTCATGACCGATATGTAGAACGCTATGAAGGCCAGCGGGTTGAGGAGGACGCCCCACAGCCAGCTCTGCGACTCGACGACCTTGAGGGGGTCGGCGGTGTTGTACAGCATCACCATTGCCAGCACCGAGAGGAGTAGCGGCACTTCGTACGCCGCGGTTAGCAAAATCTCTCTCACAGCCCCGATGTACGTCCACTTATCCGCCTCCGTCCACGCCATGGCCACCAGAAACACAGCCACCAGTAGCCACACGACGACGGCCAGCACGACGCCGTATTGGCTGTATAGAATCACCAGCCCCGGCGCCGCCGCGATGAAGACCACGGGGAGCGCCTCCGCGGCGAATAGAAGCACCGGCGTGGCCGCGAATAGAAACCGGTTGGTATGCCTGGGGATTACGAGCTCTGAGAACAACAGCTTCACCAAATCTGCTATTGGCTGGAGAAAGCCGCCGATCTGCTTGGAGACGTACAGAGGGCCGTATCTCCACTGCACCTTAGCCACAAGCTTCCTCTCCCCCCATATGGCCACTACTAAAAACCCGAAAAGCGCCAGTATTCCGGGAAACACCAAGGCGGCTATTAAGTCGGGGGTGAGGGGTATCGGAAATGCCATGGCTACACCAGCGCCGCGGTCCCCCTCTCGGCCTTGACGGCCTCCGGCGTCATCTCCCTGGGCCTTCTGTAGGTATCGAGACTTCTCCAAGTGATCTCGACGTGGGCGGTGTGTTGCAGAGAGCCGGTGGGGCAGGCGTCTACGCAGTAGCCGCAGAGGATGCACCTACCCCAGTCGATTCCCGGGTACCGCTTCCCGTCTTCCTCTAGGTGGAATTTAATCGCCTTTGCTGGGCAGACAGCCTCGCATAGCTGGCACGAGATACATTTGGACTTGTCGTTTACTATAAACCCCCTTACCCTCTCCCCGTAGTCCCGCCTCTCCTCCGGCCATCTTACAGTCCACCGCCTCTCAAAAAGGTTTTTTACAGCAACTGTGAAGAGCTTTAGGTGTACGCTCATCTCGCGCCGCGGGGCGTTATACAAGGCAGGCTTGGATCCACGGGTCCAATTACCTCTTTGCCCACTATCCTGTTTATCTCCGCGACATCTCTATCTATCACCGCCTGTATTGCCTCCACCTCCTCAGACTTTAGATGCCTGAAGCGGCCTTGTAGCTCCAGGAAGCACTTAACCGGCTTCCTCTTGGGCACCGGCAACGTCACTCTGAACTCCCCGTGGTCGATTTCGTAGTTGACCCAGTAGCCGGTCTCCGTGGCCAGCTCTAATACACGGATGGCGTACTTAGGCTCGAAGCGCCACCCCGGCGTGCAGGACTGCAGTATGTGGAGGAAGGCCGGGCCCTCAGCCTCGGCCGCCTTCTTAAATTTATAAACCATGTCGTGGACATACGCAGGGTTCGCCGTCGCGACGTATGGAATGCCGTGTGCCGCGGCTATGGCGGCCATCGGCTTCTTGTGAGTCACATTCCCCGGCACCTTCCTCCCCGCGGGCGCCGTGGTTGCGGAGGCGCCGAACGGCGTGGTGCCGCTACGCTGAATCCCAGTGTTCATATACCCCTCGTTGTCGTACATGACGTAAATCACCTTGTGGCCCCGCTCAAACATCCCGCTCAAGGCCTGGAAGCCGATGTCGGCGGTGCCGCCGTCTCCGGCGAAAACCACTACGTTGATCTTCCGGTTTGGATCTATCACGCCGCGCCTCTTCAACACCTTGATGGCCGCCTCTATGCCGGAGGCCACCGAGCCGCCGTTTCCAAACGCCACATGTATCCACGGCACAGCCCAGTTTGTCCTCGGATAAATCACGGTGGAGACCTCGGCGCAACCAGTCGAGTTCACGACGATTGTGTCTGGGCCGAGGACCTTGAGCATGTGTCTAGCTATGACGCCTATTGTACAGCCGGCGCACAGGCCGTGGCCGGGCAGGAACAGCTCCTCCTGTGGGAGCTCGAAGTTTGCGTATTCGTACAGCCCCGGGTATTCCTCAGCCACCTTCATCCCCGGGAACAGCAACTGCGGCCGCCTGATGTATATTTTTTCCTTTATCTCCTTAAAGCGGCCTTTCTCACTCATACCCCCTCAAGCCCACTGTGTACGGCGTATTTGGTGCCCACAGCCCTCTGTGGATTTTAACAGCGGCGTCGTATATCATGTCGGAGTCTATCGCCCTCATACCTATGGTGGCCAAGACGTTGTACACCGGCTTCTGTATCGTCGCCGCTATCTCCACGGCCATCGGCCCGTACAGCGGGCCGCCGTGGTTAATTGCCCGGTCAATCACGGCGACCTTGTCCACGTGCTCCAGCAACTTCCTAATCATGTCCCCGGGCCATGGACGTATCACCCTCAGCTTCAAGGCCCCCGATCTGACGCCCTCGCGCCTCAGCCTATCCACAACCTTCTTGACGATACCGAAGATTGAGCCGTAGGCTACGATTGCCAGCTCCGCATCCTCCAGCCTGTACGGCGTGAGGATTCCGTAGCTACGTCCAAACACCTTGCCGTACTCCTCATCTGCCTCTTGAATAACCTTCAGCGAGGCGCGGAGAGCCTCAACTGCCTGCCACCTAATTTCCCAGTACCACTCCGGCGTGCCCACAGCGCCGAGCTGAGCCGGGTTGTCGACATCCAGCTTCACCCAGCTCCTCGTAATAGGGGCGTAGCGCACCACCTCCTCCTCGTCCTCAGGGACGTCCAGCGGCTGCAACACGTGGCTTGTCCAGAAGCCGTCGTACGCCACGACGGCTGGGAGGTGGACTCTGGAGTCCTCGGCGACGCGGTATGCCTGTATCACGGTGTCGAAGGCCTCCTGGGCGCTCTGCGTAACGTAGATGATCCACCCCAGTTCCCTCATAGCCATGACGTCGCTGTAGTCGCCCCAGACGTTGATAGGCGCCGAGATAGCCCTAACCGCCATGCCCATCACTATGGGTAGCCTCAGCCCAACTGCTATGGGGAGGTTTTCGTACATGTAGAAAAGGCCCTGGGAAGAGGTCTCGGTAAAGGTCCTGGCGCCCATCGCAGAGGCGCCTATTACTGCAGATATCGCCGAGTGTTCGCTCTCTACAGGTATGTACTCGGCGTCTAGCTCGCCGTTGTTTACATACTCAGCGAGCCTCTCCACCACGGGGGTCTGCGGCGTGATAGGGTAGGCCGCTATCACCTCGACGCGGGCCATCTTTACTGCCAGCGCCACGGCGTGGTTGCCCGTGAGGGCGATGCGCTTCTGCGCAACTTTCCGCTCTTTTGGAGCTACGATCTGCGCCGTCATAGCTCCCTCACCATCTGGATTGCTCCTGTGGGACACACCTCGGCGCAGACGCCGCAACCTTTACAGAACTGGTAGTCGAAGTCAATCGCCTTCATCCTGAACCTCCTCCCACGGGGCCCCTCCACCTCTCTCCACGCCTCTACTATAGCGTCGTCTGGGCAGTAGAGCCAGCACTTCCTGCACATAATACACTTCGAGTGGTCAATCACCGGCTTGTCAATACGCCAGCCGCCCGTGGTGTATAACAGGCTTGTTCCCGGGAAGACGGCCCCCGCCTTGTTCACCTCTCTCCACCCCACTATCTCGTACGGCCCTGTGAGGAACGCCGAGGTGGTTGAGATTATCCCCTTGGGCTTAGCCGAGGCGTCTACTCTAGCTGGCGGGATAACCACAGCTTTTTCAAAAGCCTCCTTGGTGGCGGCGAAGTTCTGCTCCACAGCCTTGCCCAGCTGCGTCTCGAGTGCCTGTTTTATGGACTCCAACGTGGGGAACCCCATAACTTTTGAAAAGGCTCCTGCAAGAGGTCCGTTTGGAACGTCGAGCTTCACATGGCGCCTAGCTATGTCTATTGCGTCTAACACGACGAGGTACACGTCATCCCTCCCCACAAGCTTCTTAGCCTCCTCCGGGCTTTTACCAGTGTTAATAATTACGTACCCCCCCGGCTTGACTGCGTCGATGGCGAATCTCATGCTGTCGATTAGCTTGTCGTCGAAAACCACCACCACGTCGGGGGTTTTCACCGGCTCCTGGTCCTCGATAGGCTCTTTGCTAATTGTTAGAAAGGCCTTCACGGGCGCCCCCCTCCGCTCGGCCCCGAACTCGGGAGTTGCTATTGCGTAAAACCCGTCGATAATAGAGGCATTAGCCACTATGTATGTAGCCGTGACGATGCCCTGGCCTCCCCGCCCCAGCCAGACGGTTTCTACACGCATATAGCTATATTCGAAGATGACTTAAAAATTTAACTACGTAGCTTTCAATCATGGGAAAAGACACTTTTTATGAATCTCAAATTTTTTATAATGATAAAATCCAAGAAATCCAGGCAAAGGGCACGAGGCCCAGCGCCAGGATCACCACGGCGGCGTGTAGAAAGCCGAGGACTCCCCCGGGGAGTGTGTGGAAGACTCTTATGTAATACGGCACAGACATGACGATATTCACCAAGACGAAGAGACCCGCGGCCGTCCCCAGGACGTGGGTAGCCGCTAGGAGGAGGTACAGCTTAGGCCAGAAGCCCAGCACCGGCGGGATCCCTATCTGGTTCATGACTAGGAGGAGGGCCTCCCACCTGGAGCCCCCGCTGTCCAGCTGGCGGAACAGCGCCATCTTCCCCACGGCGTCTGCGAACACCAGCGCAAGAGCCAGGCCCGGGGAGAGTACATACGCAAACAAGGCGAATCCGCCGTGGGCCACTGTGGAGTACGCCAAGACTCTTCTAAGGTCTTGGCTGGTCAAGGCGCCGAGGTTGCCGATGAGCATGGAGAGGGCCCCCACGGCGAGAGACACAGCCTGCGGCACGGCGGGCCTTAGATACACCAGGGCGGCCGCCGCCGCGATCTTGGGCAGACTCGCCAGCAGAGCCAGCCCCGCGGGCGACGAGCGGCCGTAGACGTCGACGACCCACATGTACATAGGCACCGCCCCCAGCTCCGTGGCTATCGCCAGAAACAGTAGCATATTTCCAACGTCTCCCCACGTCCCGCGGAGGGCGAGGCCCGATATAAGCATCGACGTGGAGATGGCGGAGATTAGCAGATACCTAAACAAGCCGCCGAGGGACCCCTCGTCGTCGAGCACCGGCAACAGCGTGGCGGGGGCCGCGGCGGCCATGACAAAGCCCAGCGCCGCTAGGTGAGGCGCCTCCTGCCCCGCGGCCACGAGGTAGATTCCGGTGTATGAAACGGCGGCGGCGAAGCCTGCGTAAGGTGCCAGCCTTCCCCTGTCTAGAACAAAAACAGCGAGGATGTACGGAAGGGCCAAAAGCGTAAGCAGTATGTTGGCCTTCGCAGTCCAAACAGCCAACACGGCTATATACGCCGCGTCTAGCAGAGAGGCTCTTGGTATATACAGCCTGGCAATGACGTACGCGGGCAGTATATAAATCAGCGGGTCCATAGCCACGTCAATATGACTAACAAGGCCCCCACGCCGACCCCGGCGACGTATAGATAAAACTCAAAATTCCGCCTTGCGACCTGGAGCGACGCCGTTTTGACAGCCGTCGGGAGAAGCCTGTGCAACGCCAAGTCGATAGATTTGTCAAGCGCGGCGACGGTAGAGGCGAGGCTCCCCCACACGCTTGGGAGGCCCATTAACTTTCTGTCTATGTAGCCGTCGAACTTAGCAACAGCCCTTGTCAACGCCGCTAGTAGCCTAGGGGCAAGCATGTCGTAGGCTAGGGGGAGCCAAAACCTTCTATACAGCGGCGTGTACTCGGACGTCTTCGCGAGGAGGAGACCCGCCAGGGCCAGCGCCCAGAAGAAGTTCGGCATCTTAGCCACAGCGAAGGCGGCGAGGCTGAGTGTCAGATACGGTAGCGCGGCGCCCCAGCCCCCCGCGGCGGTGCCGCTCTTCGCCAGCAACTTCCCCACGTAGCCGGCGGTTAGGGCCGAGAAGATCAACAGCCACGGGTCGGCGTGCGCCTTCGCCTCGGCGCCCAGCGGCGTCAAGCCAAGCAACGTCAGTAGAGACAGGACCATGGCCACCTTAGCCGGAAGGGGGTAGGCCGCAGGCGTCCTGCTGTGGGTTAGGTGGATGCCGTGTCCAACGGCCATGAATAGAGTCGCCTTGGCCACGCCGTGGGCATATATAAGGGCCACGGCCTCCTCCGGCTTCGCCAAGGCGAAGGCCGTGATGAGGCCCAGGTACGACGCCGTCGAGGCGGCTAGCAAAACCTTGGGCTCTCTCTGTCCCAGCGCCACGAGCCCGCCGTAGAGAGCCGTGGCGATTCCCACAGCGAAGGCCGCGTGTCCAGCCCACTGGGGCATCAGCCCGCCCAGCTTCAGCAGTAGGATGGGGCCGGCCTTGACCATGGTTGAGCTGTGCAACAACGCGCTGACCGGGGTCGGCGCCGACATAGCCGTCATAAGCCAGTCGGTAAAGGGTAGCTGAGCCGCCTTGGCAAACGCGGCAACTAGCACAAGGGCGGCCGCCACGTCGGGGAGGGCGTGCCAATGGCTTATGTAGGGCGACTGGGCCGCGGCCAAGCCGAGCCCGGCTATTAGGGAGGCGGTGCCCATCTCAACCGTCAAGATGGCCCTCAAGGCGGAGGCCGAGGGAGTCCACAGCCACCTCAGCCCGCCGGCCACATCCCCGCCCCCCACCCAGCCCGCCTCCTCCTCATCTCTGTAGGTGAGGATTAGGGCCCAGCTCGCCAAGTCGAGGCCGCCCCAGCCCAGCATCAGCACAGCCCAGTGATCCGCGGCGACGAAGGAAAGCATAGAGGCGTAGAAAACCCCCATCCACAGCCAGAACCAGCCCCTCCTCTCCACGTCTTTGACATACCACATGGAGTAGAGGACGATGGACGTGTAGACTCCGGAGATGAAGAATATCAACTGCGCCGTTTGGTCCCCCACGCGTAGCAACTGTGTAGCCGGGTGGAGCTCCCCTCTGAAGGCGAGGTACGTCGTAAAGCCTCCGGCGAGGGCGGCGCCTATCCCCCTTCTGGTGAATAAATCCGCAACGGCGGCAATGGCTATTAGCAGTAGCAACAGCTCTAGAGGAACCATAGCAACACCACCGGCATCAATATATAGGGCAACACCGCAGATGCCAACGTCGATATATACATCTCCCCGTCTACAGTCACCTCACCGGCGCCACCTCTATAGATTCTGTTAAGTATATAGAAGTTGTACAACGCCGTTGTAAACAAGGCGGCGATTAGCAACACCACCACCGACAAGCTGTGAGGAGCCCCCAGCGCCACGCCGATTTTGCCAAGGAGATTAATCCCAAACACACCTGAAAGAGCTACGAAGGCCATCACGGCTACGGCGAGTATCCTGAGGTCCCACCTCAGCTCGTCAAACCTCCTCGTATGTAGCCCAACTATGTAGATTCCGCTTAGCATAAAGCCGGCGGCTTTGGCGAATGCATGTCCGACGAATAACAGGGCGAGCGCGAAGTAGCCGAGTGGGTGTTTCACGGCGGCCGCCGCCACCAGCAGGCCCATGTTGGCTATGGTGGAGTCGGCGAGGGCACGTTTGATATCCACCTCTCTAAAGACGAGGAAGGAGCCGTAGATAGCCGTCGCTAGGCCGTAGGCGTACAGGACCTCAAGCGGCCACTGCGCCCCCTCTCTCAGCCGCCAGATCCAATACGCCATAAGCCCGACGTGCACAGGACTGAGTAAGGCGGACAGCGGCGTCGGTGCCTCGGCGTGGGCGTAGGGAAGCCAGAAGTGCGCACCTGCGGTTCCCATCTTCACCAGCAGACCCACGAGCACGAGGAGCGAGGCGAGGCCAAACGTCTTGAATCCCTCAGCCACGAAGTGGCCGGAGAGGGCGATGCCGACGAGGAATAAGATAGATCCAACTTGCGCCCAGATGAAGTAGAGGAGGCCCACCCTCCTCCTGTCGCCGTAGCCGAAGTACCATATGAGGAGGAAGCTGGTGATTATGCTCAGCTCCAGGGCTAGAAACACGAAGACTAGATTTTCAAATAGTATTATCCACACGAAGGAGAGCACGTAGAGCGCGTGGACGCCGTAGTACCACCTAGCCGCCTGTAGATGTTCTAGGTATCTGGGGGCGTATAGAGTCACGAGGAGCCCCAGGACTACGGAGGTGGCCACGAAAGGCATCTTGTAGAAATCCAGCGAGACAGCCACTTCGCCAATGTAAGGCATGGAGACGGGGTGCTGGCGGCCTTGCTGAGCCAGGTAGAAGAACATGGCCAGTTGCGCGGCGAGGGCCGCCGGCCTGCCGGCTTTTAACGCCGCTATAGACAGGACGGCGGCCAGCGCGGTGGCTAGTAGAAATAGGTCAGACATAGCCCCTCCTAGCCATTTTGAATAGCGTCGCGACGAGGAGCACGGTCTCAAAAACGCCGGCGGAGGCCGCCACGGCAAGCATGTTTATGTCGCGGGCCGCCGCGGAGGCGTATATGGCGCCCAGAGTCATGACCTCCGCCCCGATTATTGCCCTCACCAGCGACTTGGCTGTGGCTATTACGGCGAGGCCGCCCGCCATAATTAGCAACGCGATATACACCGCCATCACAGAGTTATCTCAAAAGCCATCTTCAAGGCGAAGATGAACAAGGCAGATATCAGCGGTATCAATGCAAAGTCCACCGTCTGCTTCAGCGGCGGCTCCACAGCTGTTTGCGTAGCTAAAGCCGCGGCGGCGAGTATGAGGAGGCCCCCCACCGCGGCCCACCTCCACTGCGTGGTGGTCGCCGACTCCTTAAGCGTGGCGGCGGCCACGACGACCAAGGTCAGCGAGGCTACAATATATACCAGGGCTGTTAGTATGAACGCGAGCTCTCCGAGGTGTATATACGCGCCGAACGCCACGGCTACGCCTAGCGCTGAGAGGAGGAGAGAGGCGTATATATTATCTCTTGTGAGTAGAATTACTCCAACAAGGAGAGGGAAAAGCAGTAACAGGAGTACCTCCATATGGCTATGTCTCTAGCTCCTTTTAAATTTCTCTATATCTTCTCTAATAAATTTTAGATGTAAGCTATGAGAAATCTCGAATTAAATATAATTTGAGATGATGAGCACTCCTTATCTCGAATATTTGATAAGTTTATAATGTTTTATTGTGTCTATATAAATTTGTAAAGAATAGCTATACTTTTAAACTCAACACATATGTAGTTACATGGCAGTGTTTAAAGTTCTGAGAGTAGATCTATCCACAGAGAAAATTAGCGAGGAGGTGTACAAAGATGATGTAGTTAGGAAGTTTCTGGGCGGCAGGGGGCTGGGGGCGTATCTTGCGTTGAAGGAGCTACCTAGGGGCATCGACCCACTCTCCCCCTCAAATAAGCTGTACATCTTCGCCGGACCTCTGTCGGGCACCGCGAACTTAGCCACTAGTAGAATCAACGTCGTCGGGAAGAGCCCGCTGACTGGTTCATATACTCACGCCAACGCCGGTGGGAACTTTGCCTACTGGCTGAGGAGGAGTGGGTACGACGGCATAGTTGTGGAGGGCAGGGCCGAGGAGCCTGTCTACGTATTAGTGAAGGACGGCGAGGTTTCTATAAGGCCTGCGAAGCATATATGGGGTAAGTGGACGGGGGCCGCCACTAGGGCGTTGTTAGCCGACGCGGGGTTTGAGCCTGATGAGAAGAAGGCAGGCGTAATGACTATTGGACCAGCTGGTGAGAACCTTGTGAGGATCGCCGGTTTGAGGTTCAGCGACTACGAGAGGTTCGCCGGCCGCGGCGGGCTGGGCGCCGTGGCTGGTGCGAAAAAGTTGAAGGGCATAGTGGTGTGGGGGACCCACGACCCGTTGAGGGAGTTTGTGGATAGGCAGAGGTTCTTAAAGGTAGCTACTGAGTACTCGGTGAGGTTAATGAATGCCGGCACCACGAAGGCATTGCATCAATATGGTACGAATCTGTTGACTAATATCATCAACTCAATAGGCGGGTACCCCACCAGGAACTTCGAGACGGGGTATTTCGAAGAGGCTGAGAAGATAAGTGGCGAGTATATAAAGCAGAACTACGTCAAGGAGGTTCACGCCTGTATGCTGTGCCCAATACAGTGTACTCAGATGACTGTGGTAACCTCAGGTCCTTACAAGGTGGCTGGGGAGAAGATTAAGTACGAGTACGAGTCTACCTGGGCTCTTGGAGGCAATCTCGGGCTCTCTCAGACCGACGCCGTGCTGAAACTAGAGAAGCTTGCTAACGAGCTTGGAATGGACACCATATCTCTAGGGAACACCTTGGGCACGTTCCTAGAGCTTGTGAAGAGGGGTAAGATACAGTATGACATAAGTTGGGGCGACGCCGCTTCCCTCATCGACTTGGTGTATAAAATGGCATATAGGGTGGATATAGGCGACGACCTGGCCGAGGGCGACTGGAGGCTGGCTAATAAATACGGCGCGCCAGACGCCTTCGTTGGGTCGAGGGGGCAGGGCTTCCCTGCGTATGACCCCAGGGCGCTGAAGGGGTTCGCCATTTCTTACGTGACGGCTAACCGCGGCGGGGACCACCTGGAGGCCTACAGCCCGACGTGGGAAGTGCTGGGGGTGCCCGAGAAGGTAGACCCGCTGTGCGAGTCTCCGGAGTGCATCTCGAAGCAGGTTAGGCTCGTTATATACGCGCAACACTTGATGGCTCTCGCCGACTCGGTGACCTATTGCAAGTTCGACACGCTGGACAAGGACGGCATCTTCGAGACTCACATATCTGATTTATTCAACGCGGCTTTTGGCTGGGACACGACTCCGCAGGAGATGTTGACAATTGGCGAACGCATATTCAACGTCGAGAGGCTGTTCCACGTGAAGGAAGGCAAGTGGGTAAAGGACGAGTTGCCCCCCAAGATGAGAGAGCCTATAAAGACCGGCCCCGCCAAGGGCCACACGGCGTCTAAGATGTTTGACGAGGGGATTAAGGAGTTCTACAAGCTCAGGGGGTGGATCGACGGGAAGCCGACTTACGAAACTTTGAAGAGGCTTGGCCTAGAGGAGTTCCAGTACCTACTGTAACGATATTTTTCTCTACTCAATAATTTTTATTTTTGTATGTGTGCCCGGGGTGGTGTTTGCCGTATATTACAGACCTGATTTGAGAAGTCTTGCGGAGGATTTTAAGCGGAGGTACGGCGCGGCTGATTTGAGTTGTAGATCTGGGTTTACGCATTTGTTTATATTCGGCGGTGATGGGACTCTGCTTGAGGCTATTAGGAAATATCCCTGTGCACTTGACTTGGTTGTGGTGCACCTGGGGTTGGGCAAGGTGAATTTTTACAGAAGTGCCGAGATAACGCTACCAGCCGACGACGCTGTGGAGAGGATTTCGAGGGGTGAATATAGGGTTTTGGAGCTGGCTACGCTTGATGTAGAGGGTTGCGTCGCCCTTAATGAAGTGGCTATTTATAGAAGGGAGCCGGGTCGGCTTCTGAGTTTTAAAATAAGGAGCGACGAGGGGGAGGTGGTGGGTAGGGCTGACGGGGTTATCGTATCTACGCCTCATGGAACCTCTGGCTACGTTGTGTCTACCTTCGGCCCTGTGGTGGACTACCGCGCTGACGTCATCGTCGTGTCGTTTGTAGCTCCCTACACGCTGTATCTGAGGCCGATGGTTTTGGCTACTGACAGGATCGTGGTGGAGACCGCTGAGGACAGCGTGTTGGTTTGCGACGGGAGGGAGGCTCGTGTTGGGCGGGTTTTCGAGGTGGCGAGGGGCCGGAGGAGGCTTAGGCTCGCGGTTTTCGGCGACTTCCAGTTTCTCAACAGGGTGGCGGAGCGGCTGAGGAGTTTATGAACTGCTACGTGTTGGACGCCTCCGCCTTTATACATGGCAGAGACGCCAGGCTGTTCACCGGGGTGCTCTACACCACGAGAGAGGTTGTGGAGGAGTTGAAAGACCCCAGGGCCCAGGCCGCGCTAGAAGTTATGAGGGTTGAGGTGGTGGAGGTCGACGAGGGGAAATTGAGGGAACTTCTCCGCAGGTTTAGGGAGCTGTCTCCCGCAGACGCGTCTGTCCTTGTCCTTGCCTTGGAGAAGGGGTGTGTCTTGGTGACAGATGACGGGAGGCTGGCGTCGGCGGCCAGGAGGCTGGGGGTGAGGGTTCAGGGGGTTTTCTACAGGTAGTGCGATATGTAGGAGCCGGCCGCCGCCGCTAGGGGGATGGTTAAGTTGTCCTCTGGACTCGCGGCGTCTGCGGCAATAACTAGTGCTGTAATGACGGCGGAGGCTGGCGGGGAGTAGCCCAGAGACGTGAGCGCGGCGGCGTTGAGCAACGCCCCTATAGCCGTGCCCCAGGCCGTGAGTTTGCCGAGAAACCTCCTGCCTCCGAGAGCTGAGCCCGCCACGGCGCTCGCGGCGTCGTACACCGCCATGCTTATGAGAGCGGCGAGCAGGTGCTGTTTTCCAAATAGGACCAGCGCAGTGAGGAAGCCCACGGCGCCCATTAAGATGCCTAGGTATCCGTGCCGCTTCTCATAGTCCCTCTCAGCCAAAAGCACCAGCTCCTCGAACTGCCTAACGGCCTTGAGGTACTGATCTCTTAGCTGCGGCTTGTCTAGAGGCAGGAGTTGTTCAAGTCTTCCAAAGGCGTCTTCGAGAGCCTTGAAGAAGCTCTGTCTCCACTCCTCCCACACAATCGGCTGTCTCACCTGTATAGAGTAGAGCAGGCTCCCGACGAATGTCAACGCGGCTATGTAGAGTTCTGGCGGTATATCGGTTATAAACGGCACAGCCATCAACCCCACGAAGCCTATGTGGAATATCTTCCTCGCGACTAGGTTACGTAAATCCTCTAGGCGACTCACGGACCACTTCACATCTCGGTTTATAAACTGTGGTGAGGGCTGGACGCCATCCTACCCCCGGCGCTTTGGATAGTGAAGGTGCGGCTAGATCGTGGAGCAGACGCCGACGATAACCCTCAGCGGCACTCCACGTTTCAACTCGGCCACGAGTCCCCTATCTAGATCCGAGGCCGCCTTATTGGCGTGGATTGCCACCGTCGAGTCGTCTACGTATCCGCTTTTCCTCACCACTATCCGCCATTTTGATGTAGGCGTTGCTATAGGCGTCTCGCCGATTACGTAATCCCAGCGGTTGCCGGTGTCTAGTATTAACACGACCACGCCGCCCCGCGCCAAGGCGCCCAGCACATCCCCCGCTAGTTCGCCAGCCGCCTTTTCTGAGCAACAAGCTACTATGCAGTCGCCCCTCTTAGTTAGATACGGGTCTTTTGTTATTTCTAGCGACTTCTGGTTTCTGGCAGTTACATTGGGGTGCCCCCTGGCCGTGAAGACGTCACGCGGCGCCTCGCCGCGCGCCACTCTCTCGACACATTCCTCCACAGGCATACCTTAGGCGGCTGTATATTATGGAGGCTTTTAAAAACACTGTTTTTAATCCGCCATGGATGTTGAAAGTAAATTGGCGCTGATTTTGAGATACCCCACTGAGGAGATCTTGACAGTCGAGGAGCTTAGAGAGCTCCTCCAGGTCGGGTATAGGCTGAACCACTACATTGGTTTTGAAATCAGCGGCTTCATCCACATAGGGACCGGCATCGTCAGCATGTCTAAGGTTGTTGACCTGCAGAAGGCTGGAGTTAGGACGCAGGTGCTCCTGGCGGATATACATTCCTGGCTGAATAATAAGCTCGGCGGCGATCTGGAGACGATTAGGAGGGTTGCCGTGACGTACTATGTGGAGACTTTTAAGAAGATTATCGAGGCCCTGGGGGGCGATCCCGACGCGACGAGGTTTGTCCTCGGCTCGGATCTGTACCACCACAACGACGAGTACTGGCTACTGCTGATGGACATTACTAGAAACCTAACGCTTTCGCAGGTGAGACACAGCCTCACGATATTAGGTAGAAAGATGGGCGAATCTATCCCACTCGCCTACTTGGTGTACCCACCACTTCAGGTGGCAGACGTCTTCGCCTTGTCGGCCCACATACCCCACGGCGGCATCGACCAGAGAAGGGCCCACATCCTCGCCAGGCAGGTGGCTGACAAAATCAGATTCTACCCAATGGAGGTAGACGGGAGGCGCATCAAGCCCGTTGCTCTGCACCACAGGCTCCTCCCAGCGCTTAATATCTCCACCAAGCCCAGTAGCAAGGAGGAGCTCAGCGAGATGAAGATGTCGAAGAGCATACCCCAGAGCGCCATTTTTGTACACGACACCCCCGAGGATATTAGGCAGAAGGTAGCCCGGGCCTACTGCCCCCCTAGGGAGGTTGAGTACAACCCGGTGCTCGAGTTGCTACGCATATCTGCGTTTAGAGAGGAGAGAAAGGAACCCTTTGTCTTGAGGCGGCCTCAGCAGTACGGCGGCGACATAGAGGCTTGGAGTTATGAAGAGGTGGAGGCGATGTATAGGGAGGGCAAGATACACCCCGCCGACTTGAAAAACGCCACAGCCGAGGCTTTAATCACCCTCCTGGAGCCGGTCCGCAGGTACTTCCAGGGCCCGGGGGCGAAGTTGCTAGAGGAAATGAAGAACATCACGATTACCCGCTAAAAACCTCAGAGCTTCTCTCAACACAAGGAGAGATCTCGCATCAGTCAAGGCGGCGGTCGCCAACGTCATGATGTGGTCGTCGTAGTCCACAGCCACGTAGTCCCCCCCGTCGAGGGTCGCCAGGGCGCGGTCCACCAGCCTCATGCCGTATAGTAGTCTAAACGCCGCAAAGGCCGCCCTCAGCCTAAGCCTTGTGGAGAGGGTGGCGGCCTCGTAGAGCTGGGGGTTGCCCTCCTCAACTGCCCTCGCCGCCAGGCCGCCGCTTTTGAGAGCCAGCAGTATCCCGCCGCCGCTGAGGGGCTTCACCAAGCCCGCGGCGTCGCCAACAGCAATGTATCGGCCGTGTACCACTCTACGCAGTGGGGGCCCCGCCAGCACCCCCCCGCCGAACGGCTTCCCTACGGGACTACCCCGCATTAAACTAACCAGCTTCTTCAGCTTCTCCACCACACAGCAGGTGTCTGCGAGGCCTACTCTATACACACCTCTTTCTATTTCGACAATCCACGAGAAATAGGTTTTCGACAGCTTCTGGTTGTAGACAACGGTTATGCCAGGCAGATCCACCCCGCTCTTGACGTCTACCTGTAGGCCAGGTAGCCTAACTACGTGGCCAAGTCTGCTAGAAAACCTCCTGACAGAGCCCTCTGCTAGTATAATGTAGTCGTACGGCCCGTGCCTCCCGCCATCGGCGGTGTATATGTAGCCTCTGCCCAAGGCCACTACCTTCCTGCCGAGGTTAAGCCTAGGCACGTAGCTGGCGAGGCTCTGCTCAAGCCCCGGCCTATCTATTAGGTACACGCCGCCTTTAATTCTAAAGCGTATGAGGCGGCCGCCTAGATCTGTGACAGTCAACTGGTTGTATTTCGCAACGACTAACGACCTGGGGATGCCTATCCGATCAGCTGACGAGGCGCTTACCAAGCTTGTACAGTGACGGGGCAACCCCACCTCCGTGTGTTCTTCAAATACCTCCGCATCTCTGTACCGGCTGGCGAAGGCGAGCCCGGCGGGCCCCGCGCCGATGACGGCGACTCGCACCTCCGCGTCTCTGTTTGAATTTAAAACCCTTAATATAGTGGCTTATTTGAGGTATGAGGTTTAAAAAAGCCGTTAGAGACCCTATCCACGGCTTTATTAAACTGACGGAGGAGGAGGTTAGGCTAATAGATGGGGAGCCGTTGATACAGAGGTTGAGGTACGTAAAGCAACTGGGGTTTGTCTACCTGGTATACCCCACGGCGACGCATACCAGATTTGACCACAGCTTGGGCGTTCTACACGTCGCCACTCTGCTGGGCACACGGATTATGCAACAACTCGGCAACGTAGACGAGGATTTGCTGAAGCACATACGGGTGGCGGCCCTCCTCCACGACATAGGCCACCTCCCCTTTTCCCACTCTTTCGAAATATTGACAAAACACCTACTTCACATGGCCGTCGCGAGGGGATGCGTCGAGGTGGACATGGCTCAGTTCGACGCGGCGCGTAAGCCGCATGAAGTCACTACGCAACTCCTGGTGAATAAGCTGGGGCCAAGGCTGTCGGAGCTGGGGTACGACCCCAGCCTCGTGGCGGAGTTGCTATTCGGCCGGGATGGCAGATACAGACTATTTAACAACATCTTAACCGGAGTGTTCGACGCGGACAGGCTTGATTACATAATGCGCGACATGTACTTCACAGGCGCCGCCGTGGGCACCAGCTTTACCCATATAGATCTCGAAAGGATTGTGGAGAATCTGGAGGTAGTTGGAGAAAATTTCCAGTTTAACGAGAAGGCGCGCGTCAACCTGGAGGGCTACCTCATAACTAGGTACAACCTCTACCGCCACGTGTACCTCCACCACAAGACTGTGCTCTTCACAGAGGTGGCTAGGTACATACTGGCGGAGAATATAGAAAAATGCGGAGAAGGCTCCGGCGACCCCCAGATATGCCAGTATCTATGCGACCTGGCGCGGTTCGCCACGGGGAACGTGGATGAGGTAAATATCTGGAAAGCCACCGACGACTATTTCGTCTCTGTGTTTATCCGCGACGCCAAGTTTAGAGATCTTCTCTCTAGAAAGCCCCCGGACTACGTCACCCTGTGGAAGAGGGAGAAGGATTTTCTAGAGGTGTTTAAAGATCCCGTGAGGATAAACGAGCTGGTTGATAAAATAGGCCCCATACACT
>NZ_JBMFKV010000015.1:0-21044 GCF_049971835.1 Pyrobaculum sp. | reverse complement strand
ACCTCCCTAGCCCTAGAGAAGGCCTCCCCCCTACCCACCCCACGCGACAAGAGGGGCTCAGCCACGTTTTCAAGCACAGTCATGGAGGGGAAGAGGGCGGGGCTTTGAAACACAACCCCCACCCCGCGCCTCCACGGCTCTACATCCGTCACATCTACACCGTCTATATACACTCTGCCCTTATCGGGACGGGACAAGCCGGCGATTATTCTAAGCAATGTCGACTTACCAGAGCCGGAGGGCCCCACCACCGCGACCCGCTCACCACGATCCACGGCGAGGTCCACTGGTCCCAGGACAAATTCGCCAAAATTTTTTGAAATTCCTCTAAGTTCAATAGACATAGACGTCCCCAACCGCAAGCCTACGGTATCTAAAGCCGTTTATCCAAGTGGTGAGGGGTTTTGTCCTTCCTGAAATGAGGGAGGTGAAATTCACGGCCAATTTGAAAGCAATTTTCTTAATATCTATTGTGAGTTGCATAATGCGTTAAAGAGTGGGGGTGGTGTATTGTCGTGGCATGTCTAGATCGGCCAGTCCTGTCAAGCTTTATTCTCCAGTTACAGCTGACCTCTGTCTTTGAAGTTGTTTCGAAAACTTCTTTTAATAAGTAGTGGATTTTCTCAGAAAAATTTAAATAGTAACATTGTTAATAGCGTTGATGAAGAGATACGCCATAGTGGGCCCTCCTAATGTTGGGAAGTCCGCGCTGTTTTATGCTCTTACTGGGTATTATGTGAAGACGGCGAATTACCCAGGCACAACTCTTGAGATACACAAGGGAGTGATAAGAAGCGGGACGGAGATTGTGGAGATAGTAGATCTCCCGGGTGTGTTTAACCCTGACAATCCAGTGGATGAAGATGAAAAACTCGCCTTGAAAGAAGCTGTCGAGGGCGACTACGACGGGGTCGTCGTAGTGGTTGCCCCCCACGCACTTAATCAAGGTCTTAGAATCGCCGAGATCGTGAGTAGGCATAAGCCTGTTGTGGTTGTTTTTAACATGTCTGACATCTGGAGGCCTCCATACACTGCTGAGGAGTTGTCGAAAAAGCTGTCAGTACCTGTGATATACACCGTTGCGACAAAGAGAGAAGGCATTCGCGAGGTGAAAGAACTACTAATAAGGGGATTGCCAAAATCGGAACTACGTCCAACTAAGCTTGATGTGCCGCCTCACGTCTTTGCTAGATCGGCGATTTTCTCGCGTCCTGCGCTTGCGGCGCTGTTCCTCTTCGGGATAGGCGTTGCCACTACTTTGTTGCTCATGGCGCTTATCGAGGGAGTCACGCCATGGGGAGGTCAGCTACCAGTCTCGCTGTCATCTCTGTTGGATTCCCTTGACACCTATGTCTCTGATATAGTGGCGAACTCGGTCGGCGGGCTACTTGGAAGATTTATCGTAGAGGCTCTGTGGGATTCGGTATTAACACTGTTATCTATATCGGTGTACGTGTTGATTGCCTTCATGTTAGTAATATTCTACGAGGACAGCGGGCTGATAGCCCAACTGTCTAAAGCTGTGGAGAGGCAACTGGCTAGGATAGGCGTGCCGCCTCGCGGCGTGGTGTGTCTATTCATCAGCGCCTCGTGCAACGTCCCCGGTGTCACCACGGCGAAGGTGATGTGGGGGAGTGGTAGCAGGGTAGTCACCGCGTTGCTCACGCCGTTTATCCCATGCGTCGCCAGACTCGCAATATTCACTGCAGTGGCCACGGCGGCTCTGGCGAAGATTCCCTACCTGATACCCCTAGCCGTGTTCCTCCCGTACGCCGCGGCGTTCATATTTGCTGTGACGGCCTCTTTCATCTACAGAAAGGTCTTGAATATCAAAGGCGAGGCTATGGGCTTCGTACCGCCTGCCCCCCTCATGTGGCCGAATTTAGGCATATACATGCGGAAGGTTGCTATCAGCTTCAAGGAATTCATAAGCAAAGCGGGGGTTCTCATAGCGCTCGTAGTTATCGCGCTGTGGCCGCTTCAAGCCTTCGGGCCTGGGGGGTTGGTAGACGACGTGTCCCAGTCGTATCTAGGCATCATGGGCATGGCGCTTCAGCCTATTTTCGAACCTATTGGGTTGCCGTGGCAGGTGGTGGTGCCGTTGATTGGGGGGTGGATATTTAAGGAGGTCGTGCTGGGGCTCTTGGAGGCCACCGGGGGGCTGGACATCGTGGCGGGTCTTCCGGTGCCTAGTATAATGGCGTTTCTAGTCTTCACGGCTTTTTACTCGGCATGTGTAGCCACGCTCTCCGCCTTGTATAAAATCGTGGGCTGGAGGCTTACCGCGCTAAGTGTCGTGATTAATCTAGTACTTGCCTACGTCGCATCTCTAGCAACTTACGCAGTTTTCTCCCTCTTGCCTTGATGTAGAGGTAGGCAACTGGCGCCGTTATGTGGCTCGCCGAGGTCCAAGCTAGGGAGGCCGCAAGCGCCGTGGCGCAGACTACGTGGAACACCAGCAGGGCGGTGGGGAGATCTAAACTATTTGGAAACACCACGGCGGCTGAGATCAGGTAGTCACGTGGGGCGGTCAACCCCATAAGGGTGCCGGTCACGGCCGTGGCGAGTGTTAAAATCGTAGCGAAGCTCCCCCTCTGTAATCTACTCAGCAGACCAGTAAGTAGAGCTACTGTACATAGAAAGCCGAGCGCAGTCCCAACCTTTGGGAGGTATGGAGGCACCTCCTTGATAAATATAAAGAGATGCCCCAGAAGCGATGTCACTATGGCTGTGTGGAAAACCGCCGCGAGCACTCTGAGTCTTCTATCCCTAATGCTCCCAAATGTGAAGAACTTCGCAACTTCTTGAGGCGATACGGCGGTCGGCGCGGTGCTCACTGCTTTGTACGTTGTGTAGAGCGCCGCGGCGGCTGAGGCGGCGAGGACTGAGGCGAAGACTAACAGCATTACGTACTTTCTACATATAGTTTAAAATATTTCCTTATGTAAATTTTGCACTATCAAAACTCCTAAAAAAGGAAGGGGCAACTACTTTCTGTGGATGTGGGGCGTTATGCCAAGTACGCGGCGCGGATGTGTGTGGGATGTGGCAACTGTGTAGATATTTGCCCCTCTTACATCGCCACCGGCGATTTAGATAACTCTCCGATGGGTAGGATTGGTATGTTGAGGAGGGGGGCCGGCTTGGCTGAGTTATACAGGAGCTTCTACAGCTGTACGATGTGCAAGAGATGTGCCTACTTCTGCCCGCTGGGACTAGACGTCGCCGAGGTGACGCGCCAGGTGAGAGATTTCCTAGCCAGATCGGGGCTGATGCACCCCTATGTAGAGAAGGTTGTGAATAACTTCGTCAATCGGGGCAACAACATAGGAATGCCGCCGAAAGTCGTGGAGATGTCTGTCCGCGCCTCTCTTAAAAAGATAGAAAAGGAGAAGGGGGCCGCCCCCAGAGTTTATCTACACGACGGGGTGAGGTACATCGATGGTGTGACAGGCGCAGAGCAGAGGCCTGGCGGCCGCGTCGCCTTGTTGTTCCCTTCCTCTTCTGATATCTTCGAGTTCGACTTGGCGCTTAGGGGCTATCTCTACCTACTGAATAGGCTGGGTTTCGACGTGGTGATAAGCCTAAAGGTGCCAGATACAGCCAACTACGGCTATTTTCTCGACAACGCCTCGATGTACAAGATCGCCGACATGTACTTAGCTGAGATCTCACGGGTGTCTCCCCACGTAGTTGTCTTTGGGGAATGCGGCCACGGGTGGCACGTCTTCGCCAGTTTGGTATTGCCCAGATCCCCGGCGCCCGCCCTCCACATACACCAGCTCCTCCACAGGGCGTATACCAAGGGAGTTCTGAGGCTGGAACGTGTGGAGGTGAGGAAACCTGTCCTTTATATGGATCCATGTAACTATTCGAGGGGAGTTGCGCCGCTTATTGAAGAGCCCCGAATATTGCTAAGGGCGGTGGTTGGCGAATATATAGAGCTGTGGGATAGTCCTAGAAAATCTCTGTGTTGCCTGGGGGGCGGGGGGCTAATTGCACCGGAGACGTTGAATACCGCGGTGGAGTACTGGAAGAGATTTGACATCAAAGGCGTAGGTACCGTGGTGAGGCCCTGCGCGACTTGTAAAGCTCAGTTAAAGAGGGTATTCAACGCGCTGGGCGTAGACGTTGATGTCACCGGGGTGGTGGAGTTAGTATACAGGGCGGCTAAGTAGAGCTGAGGACTTGTGATAAGCAACCGGCTGGGGGTTCCACACCTGCAAGTATGCATATCGTATCATATCTGCCGCCAAACATTGCCAAGAGCTCCGTCTTACTTAACCCGAGCTCAGACTCTATGACTGACACGGGCGGGCATATTCCGTGTTGCTCCCAGAAGTGTCTCACGTATTTGAGAACGCTGACAGCGGCCTCGGTTATCTTAATTCCATTAATTTCAGCTAAAACCTTAGCTAGTTCTATACTCCAGTCGCTTTGGTTTTTCGGGAGGCACCTTGCCAGTTCAATGCGCTTACCTCCAAGAACCACTGCTTCTGGACACTTCACATCTTTTCGTTTTTTGTGTGGTAAAAAGGTATTGGTGCAAATTTCGCACTCGAGTGGAGACACTATTTAAATTTTAGAGATGTAGATTTGGTCCATGTTTCCGCATTTTGAAGAGGTGCACATGTTGGTGAAGAAGACGGTTCGTGAATTTGTGGAGAAGCGCGTAGAGCCTAATGCCAGGCGTATTGACCAGGGCTGGTACCCCCGTGAGCTTCTGCGTGAAATGGGGGCGCTGGGCCTGCTGGCTCCTCACGCGCCGCCGGAGTACGGCGGGCCGGGGCTGGATTTTCGGAGTATGGTATTAGTGGTGGAGGAGGTGGCGAAGTCCAGCCCGGCGCTGGCCACAATAGCAGAGGTGCAAGGCGCCATGATTGTCTACAATTTAATGCATTACGCGACGTCAGAGGCGAGGGAGAAATGGCTACAGCCAGCGGTGAGGGGGGAGAGGATAATTGCCTTCGCTCTCTCGGAGCCTTGTTGCGGATCAGACGCCTTCTCTCTAGAAACTAAGGCGGAGAAGAGGGGCGGCTCTTGGGTTATCAACGGCACGAAGCTCTGGATTACCTCGGGGATGTACGCAGACGCATTTCTAGTTGCGGCACGCACGGGTTCGCCTGAAGAGAAGCACAAGACCGTCACCCTATTCCTAGTGGAGAGGGGTAGTTGCGTCGAGGTGACCCCAGTTGCTGTGATGGGGGTGAGGGGCACCGGAACCGCGGAGGTGAAGTTCAGAGACTGCGAAGTCGGAGACGACGCCGTGGTAGGCGGCGTAAATGGCGCATTCAAGGTGGTTCTCGACGATTTGAACAACGGAAGGATGTGCGTCGGCGCAATTGGCTTGGGAATAGCTCAAGGCGCCGTACGGGAAGCCCTGTCGTATGCAAAGAAAAGGCGCGCCTTCGGCACCACTATTGTAAACTTTCAAGCGGTACAGCATCACCTCGCCTCCGTAGTGGCTCAAATAGAGGCTGTTAGGGGAGTGGTTTACACGGCCGCATACTTCAGAGACAAGGGGAGCGAGCTTTTTCCCCTTTACGCCCAGGTGGCTAAGTACCTCGGCTCAAGACTTGCCGTCGACGCCGCGAGAACCGCGATGCAGATAATGGGGGGCTACGGCTACTCCACCGATTCCAAAGTGGAGATGCTTTACAGAGACGCCAAGGCGACGGAAATATACGAAGGCGCCAATGAGATAATCCTAAACACCATATTCAGACTTTTCGAGAAGCACGAGACCTAAGAGCCCTCCCGAGACACGTCATATACCTCGCCGTTGCGGAAGTAGACCCTTCCCCCCACGGCGGTGGCCACAACACGTCCAAAGGCTCTGAACCCCTCAAAAGGCGTGTGTCGACAGCTCCCTGCAAATTCGCCGCCTCTCACTACGAACTCCTCCAGCTTAACCACGGTGAAGAGGCCCCGCTCTATGCCCAAGTCTACGCCCAATAGGCGCGAGGGTCTATAGGAGTAGAGCCTAACCACGTCGCCCAAGCTGTAGTAGCTGTACCCCATCTTCTCAATCAACCTAGCCAGTGTAGTCTTCCCCGCCCCGGGGAGTCCAGCTACAGCTACTACATCAGCCACGAAGTCTCTAAGTGGCGTAGTTATATGTTTTCAGCACCCTCGCCACCTCGCCGTAGCCGGAATCGGTTTTAAAACCATCTGGAGACATGTGCGTCGCGGTCGAGTATATACCTGCCTCCCTAAGGATCTTCAACGCCTCTTTCAGAGTTAAACTCCTGCCACCCACAGCGAATTCAGGCATTCTGTAGTGCCACGGGGCGGCCACTGAGTACTCCACAGCCAGTAGTTTCAGAAAATCTTGGTGTGGTCCAAACTCCGCCATTTTGTACATAATCAGCGGCTCCCCCATGTGTCCTATCCACAGCGGCCCCAGGTAGCTCGCGCCAGGCCGCGTAGTTACCCTCCTCAGCCCACCTCTGTACTCGAGGTAGCCGATGTTGCGGAAGTTGTCGTCGGCGTCTCTGGCCCCCCTCACGGCGTATGCGCAGAATCTGAAGTAGTGGCCCTCCCAGTAAGACATCAGCGGCTCTATTTTGTAGTCCTCCGACGCGGCGACCCTAGCCACGAACCCGATTAAGTTTCTAAGACCCACCTCTATATAGAAGGGGGTCCTAAACGCCACAGAGCCGTACCTCCTTAGGCATTTTCGCGGATAGCGCCCAACCAAGACCGCCGTGTCGGTGGCTGTGGCGCAGATAAGTCCCTCCTCCCTCAAGGCTCTGAAGGCCGCCTGCATAAACGGAGCGGGGGAGCCGAAGGGATCTATATCCACCACGTCGCAGGTATCCCTCAGCCTATGCAACAAGACGTTGGCATCTTCATTATATACCTCGGCGTCGACGCCGTTTATCTCTAGGTTCTTCTTAATAAGCTCAGTCGCTTCTTTGGATATGTCGTTAAGCACCAGCCTGCCGACGGCTCCGCTCTCCACGGCGTATCTAATCCCCCTGATCCCCGTCCCACTGAGCGGCTCACATACGGTGAGGCCGGTCTTGCCGTACGCCTTTAGTATCAACACGGAGAGGGTCCTGTTCTTCTCCATAGCTGGGTTGTAAAAAACCGGCGCCGAGTATATACCGCCGTACTTCTCGGGATCTGGAGTGTAGAACTCCACGGCGCCCTCCCTCCTCAAAGCTAGGTGCCTCACGCCTTGTCCACCTCTGCGCTAAGCGCCTGCGCCAGCTCAATAGTTTTTCTAAGCCTTTCACGATCTGAAGTAATGAATATGGTCCTGCCGTCATGTTTAATGGCGTCTGGATGTGACTCGACGAGCTTATATGTATTTGGAGAGATCTGCCTACTAGCCAGCTCCTCAGGTGTGGCCCTTGGCTTCTCGCCCACCTCTATCTTCTTCATAATATCGTCGCCGAATATAGAAGCCAGCCTCTCGGCGACTCTCAGCGGCGCCTCTATCTCGCCGCGCTCGTAGCGGTACACCGTCTCTCTCGTCACGCCGAGGCTGTGCGCCAGCGCGCCTAGACTCATACCCATCTTCTGCCTCCTCTCCCTCAGCTTCTCTCCATCTATCGAGGCTGTGATGATGCCGCGGCTTAGCTTATACACAGGTTCTCTGCCCTCTAACACGTCGGTGAACGTTGCCAGAGACATAAAGACCACGCTGTCCTTTATGTGGACAACGCCGCGTTGCAAAACTTGAGACTTGACGGTAGACACCACACATATACTAGCCGCGTCGGTGTACATACTGAGGAGTTTAAGATCTTTTAGCGAGCTCTGCGAAACTTGATCCGCGTCAGGCGCAATCCTCATTATGTACTTATACCTGTCAAATTTCGCTACTAATGTATAGGCGTAGGGCCTACTGACGTCTATGAACAGTTGCTCCCCCCTACTCCTAACTATATTTACTGTGGCTTCTATCAACTTACTTCCCATCTCCAGTAATTGGGAGTGCGTGAATATTTAAAAGATTTTGTGGCTATCAAAACGGTGAAGAGACCCGGCAAGGCCAATCAGTGACGAGATATTCATGCACAGATCTACGCCGGCTCAACAATTTTAACTTTCTGGAAGTGGTACGCTTGTGAGGAGGATAAGGTTGAGCAACAGGGAGATAAAGGAGCTACGCGAGTCCCACAAATTCGCGGCGCCGATAATGAGTAATGTAGATACTGTTGAAATAGTCCCGTTGACTGAGAAAGAATCCATAATACTTGTAGACGGCGAGCCCCTCCTCTCTAAGGTATCCGTTAAAGACCTGGGCGAGTTCATAATACCCTCGTTATATCTAATCCACAAATCACCAAAGGGGGCGTTGCTACCGCCCCTCCCCAAGGCCGTGGTAGACGCAGGGGCCGTGAAGAGGATTATAGACGGCGCAGATGTAATGCGGCCTGGGATAAAAAAACTAGAGGGAGAGTTTAACAAGGGGGATACAGTCTTTGTTGTTGACGAGAAGGGCCGCGCAATTGCGATAGCCGTCGCCCTCCACTCCAGCGGAGAGATCCAGCAGATGGAGAAGGGGAAGGTACTGCTGAATGTACACTACCTGGGAGACCGCATCTGGCGGGCCTCGCTAGAGCTGGCTAAGAAAACCTCTTAAGACCTCGTCGAGGGCGTCGCGGCACATACAAGACTTGTACCTCCTCAAGGCATCTACAGGCGGCTTCAAGCCTAGGCGCATCAAGCCGTTTGCCACCTGGGTGACATTTCTGCCGCCGCCTAGAGTCGCCGATTCGAAATCGATAATGACAGGCCGCCCACCCTCGACTATTACGTGCCTCTCCAGTCTAGACAACTCGTTGTGAGAAACGCCGGCGGCGTCGAGCCTAAAGGCTTGAGTCAGCAAATCCTCGACGAGATCCCTCCTCTGCTGACTCCCAGCGCCGCCCCACCACCTCTCCAGCGGCACCCCGTCTACATATCGGTAGGCAATTACGTCTCTGCCGTATGTGTACAGCCTGGGCCCCACGCCAACGGAGTTGGCTATGTGGAGAAGTTGCCCCTCTTGAGCCAGCGAGGGCCTCGTAGAGTCGCCGCGCCTGATCTTACACGCCAAGTCAAAGCCCCCAAGCCTAGGCCTACACCTATACACAACGCTGTTGGTGCCCTTACCCACTACGTAAAAGCCGTTAAGCATCACCGAGCCCCCCTCTAGAACCTCTAGCTGTAGCTCCTCTATCTGGAGAAGCACAGAAGCCACGTGCCTAACCCCGCCTCCCAGAGTGTGGAGGAGCAGAACCGCCGCGCTGTCCGGCACATAACTCCGTAGCAAGAATTTTATAAACATATGGAGGGAGTACGTCGTGGAGAAAGACGTCGTAAAGAAAATAGCCCAGTTGGTGAGGGCGGGGGCTACCCTCACATCCTACACATGCCCAGTCTGCGGCACTGTATTAGTCAGACTCAAAACCGGGGAGCTCTACTGCGCAAACTGCGAACGCACCGTTGTACTCGTAAAGACCGAGGAAGAGGCACAACAAGCCGTGGAGGTTGTCCAGCTGAGAGAGGTGAGGAGAATTGTATTCGACAAGATACTCCAGCTGGGGAGAGAGATCGAGAAGCTCTCTGCCCCGGAGATGATCGAGCATCTAAGGTCGATGAGCCTGCTCCTGGACATATACGAGAGGCTGAGCCGCATCCACACCGAGGCCTCGAAGCAACAGGCTAAGTCTTTTTAGACAAGTCTGCGAAGAGCCTCGCCAGCACTATATGGGCCAGGGGGGTGAAATGCGCCGTGTAGAAGCTGTAGAGGGTGTGGTTCCCCGCGAGGTACACAAGCCAGTAGCCGCCGTAGGTAGAGAGGTAGAGGATAGACACGTCATCCCTCCTATATAAGCCGTAGATCAGCGCTATTAAGTAGGCCGGCGTGCCGCTGGCGTAGATATCGGGGTTTATGTAGAGGGCGAAGCTGTTCTGCATAATCAGCCAGTCCAGCGGACTAGACGCCGTCGGGCCAGGAGGCCTAGATGTGGTGTGCCAAGACAAGGCGCCGAGGATCTCCCTGACCCACCTCTCCAGCCCCAGCCCACCCGCTATCGGCATATTGACAACGAGGAAGACAGAGACGGCCATTAAAAGCACCGCCGCGAAGCTCCTAACGCCGCGCCTCCCCAGGAGGTATGCCAGCCCAAAGATGGGGAAGGCGCCCGAGTACTTCACAGAGGCGGCCAGCCCAAGGGCGGCCCCCGTCCCCAGGAGCCTGCCGGAGAGGTAGAGATAGGCCAGCAACGCTGTGAAGAAGCCGAGGTACACGTCCAGCATGGCGATGCCAGCCATCGCCCTAAAGGTGTAGTCAAAAAGCATAAGCGCGGCGGCTATCAACGCGTACAGCTCGCCGGCCACCCGCCTAGCCGCCAGAAACACAAACACCAAGGTCAGAGAACCCAGGGCGATAGACGGCAACCTCCAAAACAGAGGCTCGTCCCTCACAGCCTCAACGGCGGCGATCACGTACTTGGCTAGGGGCGGGTGCTCCAGGTTGTAGTAGCTGAGGATACCCTCCTTGTCGGGGTAGGGAAACCCCCTCCTCAAATAACACGCAACCCCGCCCTCGACAGTAACCGCATCTATCTTCGTATACTCCTTGACAATCCTGCTCTCATTAGTGAGGCAGTTTGTAGTTGTTGTGAAATATGGCGAATTAGCAGTTGACCTGAAAAAGTCGTGGAGCAAATTTCTCGCCGAGGTCACGTACCAAACCTCGTCAGAGATGTACCCCGGCCCGCCCGGCAACCCGTCGGAGCCAGGCAACTGCGCCACCGTGTAGGCCAGGTACGCAAAGACCGCAACCACCAAGACGAGGCCAGCATAGGCGTATTTCATTAGCCCGGGTCTAAACACCCTTATTAAAGAAAATTTACTAAAACCTAGTAGACGTGTGGAGTGGGTGATGAGTAAGACCGCTGGCGATCGGTGGGCGGGGTATGCAGCGCTGAGTTTTTAATAAGGAGATTTAGAGTGGGTGTGATGCGGTGGTTCTTCGCCGACGCCGACAGATGAGGACGCCCCTACCCAGCTGATCAAGCCTTTTGCACCTCTATGCTGACCTCTTCTCCGGAGATGTCCCACCTGCGCCCGTTTTTAGCCTCGCCGATTGCCACCTCTACGGCCCTGGTCTCACGGGCGATGTAGTCTCTGTAGCGGCTTACGGCTTCTTTGACGTCGGCTGAGCTGGTGTCCACCACGACTCTGATTGTGTCTCCGATGTCTAGCCCGGCTTCTTTTCTCATCACCTGTATGCGTCTTATGAGTTCTCTCGCCAGCGCCTCGTAGTAGAGATCGGGCTCCAGCTTGCCGGGGATGCACGCCTCTACTCCCCCCTCGGCGGCTTTTACATAGTCCTGGGGGCAGGGCCCCGTCTTCACCTCCTTCACGTTTCCGAGATATTTCAACAGCTCGGCGTAGCGCTCTGTGTACCTGCCGCCGTTTATATACGCCTCCCTCACCGGCCACCTGAGCTTTATGCCGGCCCTGTTTCTCGCCTCGGCTAGCGCCGAGAAGGCTGTGAAGAGCTCGCGGAAGGCCTCCACAAGCTCCCTCTCGACGGGGCCCGGGGTCGGGTACTGGGATAGGTGGACAGACTCGGGGGCCTCCTTTTCGTACTTCCTCACGTAGGCCTGCCACAGATACTCGGCGACGAAGGGCACCATTATCGAGGCGAGGATTAGCACATTTTTCAACACGTGGTGCAGAACGGCGTACGCGGCGTATTTGTCGGGGGTCTGCTCCTCGCTCCAGACGCGCCTCCTGAGGAGCCTCACGTAGCGGTGGCTGAGGGTTTCGACAATGAACTCCCTCAAGGCGTTAGCCGCCTTGTGTAGCTCTATGTTCTTCACGTAGTCTGAGAAGTCTGCCACCAGCGTGTTTAGCTCTGAGAGGAGCCACCTATCCTCGTCGAGGGCCTTGTCTACCCACTGGCTTAGTGGATACTTATCTGCGGTAAAGCCGTCGAGGGACATGTAGGTGTCGGCGAACCTCACCACGTTCCACAAGATGTTTAAGTCGCTGACTACGTGCTTAACCTCGTCGGGGTCGAAGGAGAGGTCTTCCCAGGGCGCGGCTTTGGAGAGTATGTACAGCCTCACGGGATCCGCGCCGTATTTCTCAAATAGATCCCTCGCCCATATGACGTTGCCCCTGCTCTTAGACATCTTCTGGCCGTGTTTGTCTAGGATAAGTCCCTGGATAAGTACAGTTTTGTACGGCGCCTTGCCGGTGTAGAGCACCGACGTGGCCAGGAGGGAGTAGAACCACCCCCTCGTCTGGTCGATGCCCTCCGTCACAAAGTCGTAGGGATAGAGCCTCTGCCAGAGCTCCCTATTCCTCTCCCCATCAACAGCGGCTATCCACGCGATCCCGCTGTCTAGCCAGACGTCCATCACATACGGCTCGCGCACCCACTCCTCGCAGTCAGGTGTGGAGATCTTCACCTGGTCTATCCAAGGCCTGTGGACTAGCCTAAAGTCGTCCACCGGGGGCAACTCCTTGGCCAGCTTCTTCAACTCCTCCAGGGAGCCTACGACCAGCACCCGCCCATCTTTTCTACACCTCCAGACGGGGAGCGGCGTGCCCCACACCCTGCTTCTCGAAATATTCCAGTCTCTGGCGTTTTGGACAAACACGTCGAACCTATCCCTCAGCTTCGTCGGAACCACGTTAACTCTCTGCAACTCTGAATACATCCTCTCGCGGATGCGGGAGATGGCGATGAACCACTGCCTGTCTGCCCTCAGTATTAGCTTAGAGCCGCAGCGCCAGCAGTGGGGGTACTCGTGCCTCACTCTCTCCTCATGCACCAGCAACCCCTTAGCCCTGAGGTCTTTGATTACCTCCTTATCCACGTCGTATACATGCCCCCCCGCATACTTGCCCCCTAGCTCGTTGTACACGCCGTTTATCTCTACGCTGTTGGTAACCGGCAGGCCGTGCTTCTTAGCCAGTTCGAAATCCTCGGGGCCGTGGCCGGGGGCGATGTGGACAAGCCCAGTGCCCTGATCCAGCGTCACGAAGTCGGCGGCAACCACCCGGTGGCTCCTCCCAGCCCTCTCAGGCACCTCATCGGCAAGGGGGTGCACGTACGCAGTCCCCACCAGCTCAGAGCCCTTCCTCGTCTCCACCACCCGCCAGCTCCTAACCCCGAATTTAGCCATTAGAGCGGGCACAAGAGCCTCGGCGAGCCACCACCTCTCACCCCCCTCTACCTCCACCTTGGCGTAGACGTAATCGGGGTGCACAGCCACGGCCTCGTTGTCAACTATGGTCCACGGCGTCGTCGTCCAGATGACTAGATACTCGTCGCGACTCCCCTCCACTCTAAACTTGACGTAGATAGACGGGTCCTCCCTCTCGTCGTAACCCAGCGCCACCTCGTGATCGCTGAGAGAAGTCTCGCAACGGGGGCAGAACCACAACACCCTGTAGTCCTCGACGAGGAGGCCCTCTTCGTGAGCCTTCTTCACGACGCGCCAGGCGTATTCAAGATAGCGGGGTTGCCTAGTCTCGTAGGCGTTCTCCAAATCTAGCCACAGCCCCAGCCTCCTAGTCCCCCACTCCCTCCAGTACCCCAGGTACTCCTCCACCAGCGAGTTGCACTCCAAGGCGAATCTCTCCAGCCCGTACCGCTCAATATCCTTCTTTGACCTCAGCTTGAGCTTCTTCTCGACCTCCCACTCCACCGGCATACCCTGCATATCCCAGCCCCCCTGCACCCACACGTCGTACCCCAGCAAACGGTGGAAGCGAATGACGACGTCTTTATAAGTGCGGCCCCTGATGTGGCCCACGTGAGGCATGCCGTTTGTGGTGGGGGGCCCTTCAAGAAATGCGAAGACAGGCCCGCCGCGCCACGACTTCCACTTCTCAAAAATCTTGCGCTTCTCCCAAAATTCCTCAACGGCTCTCTCTACTGCGTGGGGGTTGTAGTTCGGAAGTAGCCTAATATAATCCCCATTAGACATCAAAAGCCGGGGAATTTATAAGTTTTAAAACCTGATTAAGTTGGTTTTAAGAGGGACATAATAACGTGAAGGTCGTTGAGGACAGCCTCTATATGCTTATTACGGCGGTAGCCGTCGCCGTACTGCTTATCGTCTTGGCGGCGGTGTTTCCCTGGCGGGACGCCAAGGCCGCCGTCGAGGGTATATTGAGGGATATTGAGTACATGGCGGGGTTTGTAAAGGGGCTGTGAGGCTTCTCTACCACCTCATAATGCTGGTGATGGCCATGCTGTTGCTGTACGTCGTGGCCGTGGGGGCACACTACATAAAGATCCTCCGCGCGGTTTTCGCCCCATGAATATACTGGAGGGGGTGTACGTGGCGGCGCTCTTCATCTTGAGCGTCTTGCTGGTGCTCTACTTGGGACGCCTGGCGGTGGATCTTCTCGAGGCGAAGTGGGTATTTGAGGCGACGAGGCATGCCAACTGCACGGGGCCCGCCAACGCCAGCGCCGGGGGAATAGTCGTGGCTATGTGTATAAGGCTTACCTTCAACGATACGCTCGGCGTCCAGCTCTACAACGTTTCTGTACGCTACCCCACCGCCTCGTAGATTAGGTTGCCCTCGTCGTCCAGCCTCTTTCTAATTTTCCGCTGGGATAGGAGGTTTTCCAGGGCTTTGAAAAACTCTGCTGTGGACAGCCCCCTGTTTTTAGCCCACTTAGCGGCCTCCTCCTTACTTACCCTCCCGGCGCTCTTTATGAACTGGTACAGCTCCTCCGACGCGTCTCGCGCCTCCCGCCTCTTCTCCTCTTGTTTCTTCACCTCTACGAAGTCAAACAGTGTGGGCCCCCGCGCCTCCCCCCTTTTCCTAGCCATCGAATCTATGGTGAAAACGTGTTATATATTTTAGCCACTACGCAAGCCACGTCGACGCCGTAGAGGCCGTGGGGTTGCATCTGCCTTCCGCACTCCCTATAGATCGCCCTATCGGCGGAGACGTAGTAGGACTCGCCTATCTTAACTCCGTGTCTTGTGTGGTAATCCACGACGGCAACCTCTACGGGGTCGCCCCGGCGGCGGTAGACGCCGTTGTCTCTCTCCACGGCGCCTACATCCTCAGCGATTTGTAGAATTGTCTTGAATGCCACCTTGTTAAGCCACGCGCTGGGGGAGATGCCGGAAAGCCTATCGTTAACAGCCTTATGAAGCCCGTCAAAATCGCCTTCGTTCAAATCCGCCAGAACCTCCACCAGCAGTCGGTACTGGGGGACGCGTTGGAAAAAGAGGGCGTGGTAGACAGCCACGCCCAAAATCTCTCTCAGAGAAACCAACTGCCGGCCTAGCGCCGTCAACGCCGCCCTGCCGTTTGACACCTCCACCACCTTAATACGCTCAAGGAAGCGGGTGATGTCACCCCTCCCCCTCCCAATTTCGAGGCCGACCTCCCTCAGCTCGTCCAGCGTCGGCGTGTGTTTAGCGACGTAGGCTACATATTCGTCTATCCTCCGGAGTCTAATAGGCGGGAAGGTGATGGAACGTTGCACTGTTATTACCACGTACTCTTGAAACCTGGGGCTTAAATGACGGTAGCCTCTTGTGAAGTAGGACCGTGGTAATATACTTGACTGACAAAAACGTTAAAAGTTTAAATAGTAAGATACATGTAGTGTATATGGACATTAGAGAAGAGATTTTGAAGTTGCTGAGAGAGCGCGGCGAGCTCTCCACGTCGGAGCTTGTGCAGTACCTGAAACAGCCGCGGCACAGGGTGTTGAAGGCGCTGAACAAGCTGTACTTCGAGGGGGTAGTGGAGCCTTATAAGAAAAACAGGAGGTACTACTGGCGCCTCGCCTCAGGCTACGTAGCCGTAGCGCCGATTCACTTCACCGCAGAGCCCGTCCTCTACATAGAGGGGGTGATAGAGCCCATATACAGGAGGGTCCAGGACAGAGTAGACGCCTTTATCTTCACCCACGTCAAGAACAGGGAGTACTGGCTCTGCGACTGCGACTCCGGCTACTACATACTCACCGACCAGCCAGTAGACGGCTGTAACTGCAAGCTGAGACACGCCTTTGGCGACAGAAAACTAGCCATGATCTACCTACCCAAAGAGCTGAGGTTCAGGTACTGGAAGAGCTACAGATACGCGGAGGGAGACGCCGAGTTCGTCCTCCTACTCCCAGAGGATCAGGATTCCGAAGAGTTGCGGAGGAAGTACGAGACGTACGCCAAGGGACTTATCCACTAGCCCCTCTTCATCCAGCTGGTCAACGGCGCCGCCCTCCCCAGCAGAGACTCCAGATCCACCTCGGTAACCCTCCTGCACACCACCTCCTCCACCACCTCGTCGAAGTGCCTCGCCTCTGAGAGAGCCTCCTCAATCGTGCCCCGCGCCACCAGTTCGTAGACCCTCGCCGCCCTCTTCCCAGACGTGGCCCTCACCACCCGCCCCACCCGCTGAATCATCTGCCTCCTAGAGCCGGTGCCGCTCACCACCACCGCCACCTCGGCATCCGGGACGTCTACCCCCTCGTCTAAAACCGTCGTAGTAACCACCACCTTACTCACGCCGGCGCTAAAACGCCTAAAGGCGGCCTCTCTGTTGCCCTCCTCCGAGGTGATTAGCTCGGCGGCGACGCCGGCCTCCCTCAGCCTCCTGTACAGCTCCTCCGCCTGGTCGATGAACTGCGTAAATACCAGCACCTTAGAGCCCAGCGCCACCTCCCGAGCCACTATGCGCACGGCGACGGGGATCTTCGCCCCGGCCTTAGCCGCCGCGTTCCTCAACACAATGGCGTTGTCGCTGGGTAGCGAGGCGTAGCTCCTCTCCTCCTCCCTAGACATGCGTACATACACCCGGTAGTGCTCCACCGGCACTACGAGCCCCGCCTCTACCATAGATCTGTAGGAGGCTCTGTACACGGGGGGCCCCACCGCCTCGTATATCAAGTGCTCGTTTTTATCCTCCCTCTCGGGAGTCGCCGACAGCGCGAGGCGGAACGGCGAGTCGAGGCTCAGAGCCACCTCTTTAAAAGTCTCCGCAGGCACGTGGTGCGCCTCGTCAAAAACCACGAGGCCAAACCTCCCCACCAGCTCGTCTATGTACTTCACCGCTGAGTTGTAAATAGCCACAGTCACGTCCCTCACCTCCCTAGACCCCCCGCCGAGCACCCCCGGGGAGATCCCCAGATACTTCCTAATGCGTTCAACCCACTGAGCCGCCAGCTCCTTAGTCACGACGAGAACCAGCGCCGACGTCCCAGCCCTACGCATAGCCTCGAGACCTACAAAAGTCTTGCCGCCTCCTGTAGGGATAATCACAGTCCCCCTCATCCCGTGGGAAGCCCAGTTATCCACAGCCTCCCTCTGAAACGGAAAAAGAGAGAAGCCCCCCTTGTACTCAACACGGGGGTACGCCGGCTCCGACAGCTCAACGACGTAACCCAGCTCCTTCAAAACCTTCACAACCCTATCCCGCACGAAGACGGGGAACTTAACTAGGTAGGCCCCGCCGCTCTGCTCCACTTTTACAAGCTTGATGCTCCGCTCCACCAGCTCCCCCTCTCTATTCACCACGTTGTAAGTAAGCCTAAACTCCGACAGCCTCTTCAAGAGGCCTGACGCCAAGAAGTTAAGCCTCGCCCAGCCGGGCCCCACAGCCGCCGCCCGCCAGCTACGCCTCCTCTCAAACACAGCCCTCAGCCTCTCAGAAGCCAGCACAAACTCCCGCGCGCTCCTCAACGCCCCCTCCAAGTCTCCCCAAACCTCCACACCAGCGAGCAACTTCCTCAGCCTCTCCACCCCCATATCGACAAACTCCTCAAACGTCGCCGCAGAAGCCACTGATTTGTCCTCAGCCACAAACCGCCTCAAGAAGCCGCTGAGAGACACGACGTGGGCACCCCCCTCCCCAGCCACCACGTGGGGCTTCAGCTCCTCTGGAAGCCGGCCCACCACGACAATGGAGCCCCCCGACGAGTCGTGGCTAATGGAGGAGAGGAGGGAGAGGTACTCCTCGTGGCTGAGCTCCAATAGTTGCCTCAGCCTCGTCAAGATGGAGACATCCCTAGTCTTTATACGCCACCCAGCGCCGTCCCAGCGGAAACCCAGCCTCTTCAACTCCTCCTTAGTTGCGTATATACGCTCCCACGGCCACTCCCTAGCAACCTCCACGCCGTTGACCACCACGACAAAACGCGGCACGTAGATTATACACAATAAAAGCTATTTAAGAAACAGCACTCAACAACCCGTGGCGGCCAGAATGCTGGAGGACTACACAAACTGGGAACGCTACATACTGCGGAGCGTCGACATACCAACCACCTACTCGATAGACGGCGAAGTGGTGAAAATAGAGCCGTCCCCCAGGCTCTATATAAGCGGCATGGGAGGCTCCGGCGTGGTAGCGGACCTAGTGAGAGACCTCTCCACCGTCTGGAACTGGGACATAGAGGTAATCCCCGTGAAGGACTACTTCCTCAAGACACGCGACGGGTTGCTAATAGCAGTCTCCTACTCAGGAAACACCATAGAAACCCTCTACACGGTAGAGCAGGCCAAAAAGAAGAGGATACCCACCATCGCGGTCACCACAGGAGGCAGGCTAGCCCAGATGGGGATACCCACGGTAATCGTCCCAAAGGCAAGCGCCCCCCGCGCCGCCCTCCCCCAGCTCCTCACGGCGGCCCTTCACATAGTTAAAAAGATCTACGGGGTAGGAGTGGAGATGCCGGAGTCTCTCGAACCCCCCAGCGACCCCCTCATCCACAGCCTCGTCGAGACGTTCCAGAAAAGGCCCACCATCGTGGCGCCGGAAAGCATGAGGGGCGTCGCCTACCGGGTGAAGAATGAGTTTAATGAAAACGCAAAGATCGAGCCGTCCGTTGAGATACTCCCAGAGGCCCACCACAACTGGATAGAGGGCTCAGAGAGGCCGGTGGTGGCGCTTACAAGCCCCCACATACCCAAGGAACACCAAGACAGGGTAAAGGCCACCGTCGAGATTATAGGCGGGACTCTGTACGCAGTAGAGATGCACCTCAGAGGCGTACTCTCCTTCCTAAGAGACGTGGGGATAGCCTCCATAAAGCTGGCAGAGGCCAGGGGCGTAAACCCACTGGCAACCCCGCGGATAGACGCCCTCAAAAGAAGACTGCAATGATAGAGGCGCTGGGAGTAGCCGCCATCGGCGCCGTCCTGACAGCCGCGGCGGTGCAGGACCTTAAGAGCAGGGAGATAGACGCGCGTATATTCGCCGCAGGAGCCCTGCCCGCGGCTCTGCTGATAGCGCTGAACTGGGGCTCGCCCCTCTACCTCTTCTCCCTTGGCGTAGCCGCGGCCCTGGCCCTCCTCATGCGGCTTCTGGGGTCGGGATACGCAGACTCGATATCAATGGCGCTGATCGGAGCCGCGCCGCCCCCCCTCCCCTTCCTCCCGACGCCCTTCGTCGCCGTGATGGCCGGCTCCGCCCTCCTCCCGGCGCACGTCGCCTACCTCTACCTAAAAAACAGGAAGAGGCCCTGCGAGATGACGCTCGCAGAGAGGCTCACCCACATCTGCGTATCCATAGAGGAGTTTAGAAGAAGCCCCCTCAAATATGTAGTCGGCGACGTGAGAGACATGGAGAGATACGACCCCTACACACTCGAGCTTAGAGATAGGTGGATCAAGGCGAAGTACGGCCTCCCCTACGTGGTGTACCTAGCGGCGGGGTACTGGGCGTACGTAGCCATCTGGCTTCTGCCTAAGTAGCAAACGCCCTGTCCCCCGCGTCGCCGAGACCGGGGACTATAAACGCCCTATCGTTAAGCTCCGGATCCACAGCCACTGTGTATATCTCGGCCTGGGGCCATCGAGACAGCACCCTCTCGATGCCCACAGGAGTCGCTATGACGGAAACCGCCACGAGCCTCCCCGGCGCCCCCGCCTTATACACCTCCTCAATCACCCTGCTCATGGTGACCCCCGTCGCCAGCATGGGGTCGGCCACAATCACCGTGTCGCCTGCCTCTACGGCCGGTATCTTGGAGTAAAACACCTCAACATCCACCACGCCCCCCTCCTCCCTCCTCCTCGCCGCCACCACCCCCAGCCGCGCCTGGGGGAAGGCCTTTATAAGACCCTCCACTAGGGGCATCGCTACGCGTAGCACTTGGACAATCACCACCCTGTCCAGCCCAATTATGTCAACCCCCGTGGCCCTCCCCAGCGGCGTCTCCACCTCTACGTAGCGAGTTGGGAAGGTCTTAGCCAGCTCGTACCCAATAATCCTACCAAGCCGCACAAGGCCCTTCCGGAACTCTATACTGCCTGTGCGGCGGTCTCTCAGCTTGGTGAGGAGGTACTGGGCGTATACGTGGTCTATAATCTTGACCGGCATCTCACCTCTCCAGCCTAGCCACGCGGTCGGCGAGCCGCCTGTACTCCTCCCTAATCTTCTCCACCTCCTCCCTCAGCTTCTGGTACTCAGCCCCCCGCTCCATAAACTTCCTAATCTTCTCCACAATCTCCCTAGCCACCCGCCTAATCCGCCCGTCCACGTCTTGCTCCGCCCTCTCCTGGAGGTCTGGCATCAGCTTCGGGTCCAGCAACTCCAGGGCGGCGGTGACGGCGGCGTATCTCACTCTGAAGTTTTCATCCCGCATGTACCTCCTAAGCGCCTCGACCACCTCCCTCCGCGGGCCGAACTTCGCCAGGGCCTGCACCGCTGACGCCCTCACCGGCGTGGGCATGTCCGGCTCCGCGTGGCGCAAGACAATCTTCAACGCATCTTCGGTGCCCAGCTCGGCGAGCCCCTCCAGCGCCCCCCTCTTAATCACGTCGACGTGGCTGGGGTACTCCAGCGCCTTCTTTAGACTATGCTCGGCGAACTCCCACTTCACCTTACCCAGCGCCCTGGCGGCCTCCGCCCTGACGTAGTAGCTCTCCCCCGGGTCGTGAAGCACCCTGTCTAGAAACTCCCCCACCTCCCTACGCCTAGAGGCCCCAAGCGCCTCCACAATGGCCCGCCTCACCCTCGGGTGGAAGACCTTCGGATACGCCTCCATCAACTTGGCAACTGCCAGCTCCGTCCCAACCTCCCCCAGAGCCCTCGCCGCCTCCGCCG
>NZ_JBMFKV010000014.1:0-21502 GCF_049971835.1 Pyrobaculum sp. | reverse complement strand
CGGGGGGCATGCGAGGGCTTGGGATAGATGCAGGCTGTCGCCCTCCCAGCCGCTTAAGCTACAGCCCGGCGCCGCCGTGGATGAAGAAACTGGCATGGAGATGCTCCAGGGTAGAGCGTGAAGGCACAGACGGCACATCCCCGCCTCTACAATTTACCTGACTTGACGTCAGACATTTTTCCTGAATCAGGAAGATTGTCCGACGGATGATCAGGTGGAATGTAGAAGAGAGAGATGAAGGCCATAGCCAGCCCTAAGCCTTGGGTAGCTGTAGTCCACCATCCCTACCTCGCCATGGCCACGCGACGGGTAGCGCATGTGGACATGGGAAAGCGCAACGGCGTGATTCTAGTGGCGCATATGGACAAGCCATCCTCATGCTGGACAATCTCAACAGTGGAGAGCGTTGCTAATTCTATATATTTTAGAGGAGCTGGGAGTGGAGCATGGACTATCTGTTAGAGAAGCTGAGAGAGAAATGTAAGATTGCTTTCCGAGATGAGCAGGTGCCGAGTCTAGAGGCTGTGCTGGAGGAGAGTCGCAGACGTGGTGTTTTTTATGGCTCGCCGCTTAGTTTGATTGAGAAGTGGCGGCTCTTTGTGCAGTACGTGGCGCATGTTCATGGGGTTGATGTTCACGGTTTTGTAGAATTGCTAGGGAGGACTAGAGAGGTTATTAATAATTTAGTAGATATGTGTAATGGGGATGTTTTTGAAAGATTTAAAATTGTAAGAGGTAAGAATTTTAAAATTTGTCATAAAGAGTTTTGTATTGAGGCTCATAAGCCCGATGGTGTACATCCCATATTTTATGTAAAGCTTTCCGATTTAAGTACTAGTATATACTTTCCGAGTAAGCTACCGCGTGAAGATCTAGAGATGTATCAGATTGGATGGCGTGCTTCTGACGAGACTACTCTCGGTAAGAAGGCCGCTATTGGGACTAGCCAGGCGTGGCAGGTCTTTTCATGGCTATACACAAGACCAGGCGAGGCTACTGTCTATATACGTAGAGTTAATATTACTTCTCATGGATTGTCGTTAAATGTTTATGTTAAATCAAGCTGGAGAGAGCAGTGGACAAAGGAGGAGGCGTTGTTGGAGGTTCTGCGTGCGTATATGGCGGGTGATTTGAGGCCGTTGTTCACGTGGTGGCTTGGCGATGGGATTGTTGATTGGAATATGCGTGTTGTGCAATTTGCAATTGGGATTGTTAAGTTCAGGGGGATTGTTGCGGAGATTGCAAAAGCGTTGGGTGGGCGGGTAAAATTTGGCCGGAATAGGATAATAGTGTCACGTGGTAGGGAGTTGGCAAAAAGGTTGCTTGTGGCTGGTAGGCCGTTGGTGTTTGCTGAGTTTTCGCATAAGTGGCATTATCTTGTGAAGCTGTCGGAAGATCGTAAAGCGGGAGCTAGGAGGATCATCAGTCCTGTTTATGTTGATGTGAATGGCGTAGAGATGGTGTTGCAGTTGGATAAGAGGACTGTACATGCTACTAAACACTTCAAGGACCTGGGTGAGGCGATGCGGATAGCCGCTACGATTCCGGGTGCAACGGTGTATCGCCACCGTATAGGTGGGAGGATACATTATGTGGTTAATGTGCCGTTGCGTACATTGATTGCGTTAGGTAAGCGCGAGGCGATTATTGAGTTTCTCAAGGGAAGGAATTCGCCAGATGCACAGAGAATTCTCTCAAGGCTAATGTGATCCCCTTTTTTAGCACCTCTACACACGCATCTCTGGGGTTTGGCTTTAAATACTCAACGCCCGTAGAGCCGGGCCAGGCTCCTCAGCCTCCTCCACTGGCGTGGTTCCGGTTGCTTTGCCATCCTCCAGCGCCAGTTGCCTCCGACTGTGCCGGGGCGGTTCATCCTCGCCTCGGGGCCCAGCCCCAGCACGTCTTGCATAGGCACTACGGCCACGTCTGCGACGGACATGTAGGCCAGCTTTATGAAGCACCAGTTGACCGCCTCTCTGCAGTTGCTGTACTGCCGGAACTCCCGCCGGGCCCGGGGGCTCGCCTCTTCGAGATACCACCCCACGGCGGTGTTGTTGTCGTGGGTTCCAGTGTACACCACGGAGTTCTTCACATGGTTGTGGGGTTTGTGGGGGTTGGCTGGGTTGCCGTCCCAGGCGAATTGAAGCACCCTCATGCCGGGGAGGCCGAGCTCGTCTCTCAGCGCCTCCACGTCGGGGGTAATGTAGCCGAGGTCCTCCGCAATGAGCCTCCCCAGCTCCACCGCCGCCGAGGCGGCATCGAAGAGCCTCCTCCCGGGTGACGGGGCCCACCTCCCCCTCACGGCTGTCGCTTCTCCCCCGGGGACCTCCCAGTAGGCCAGGTACCCCCTGAAGTGGTCAAGCCTCACGTAGTCGAATACCTCCAGCGTGTGTCTCAGCCGCTCCACCCACCATTTGTAGCCGTCCCGCTCGAGGGCTTCCCAGTTGTAGACGGGGTTGCCCCAGAGTTGTCCCGTGGCTGAGTAGTAGTCCGGCGGCACCCCGGCGACGTAGAGAGGCCTGCCGTCTTCCCCCACTTTGAAGTACTGTCTGTACCTCCACACGTCTACGCTGTCTACGCTGGGGTAGAAGGGGAGGTCGCCGATGAGGAAGATCCCAAGGTCGTTTACATACTGCTTAAGTCTCTCCCACTGGCTCCAGAAGACGAACTGGGCGAATTTATACAGCTCGACGAGGCGACGCGGCGGCGCCTCATCCGGCCAGCGGCCCCACGGGCCGTGCCTCTCTCTCATCGCCACGTAGTAGGCGTAGTCCGCCAGCCAGGGGGTCTTGTCCACGAAGTCTCTGTAGTCGCCGAGGCCCCCCGCTTTTTTAAGCGCCTTCTCCAAGACGGCCCTCTTGACCTCCCACGCCTTTACGTAGTCCGCCCTCTCAGTCGCTGGGCACTGCGGCGCCTGGTCGACTAGGCCGTCTTTCTTCATGAGGTCTAGGCTTATGAGGACGGGGTCGCCGGCGAAGCTCGACACAGCGTTGTATGGAGAGTTTTCGTACTCGGGGAGGGTGTGGTTGATGGGGAGCGTCTGCCAGTAGGTCTGCCCGGCGTCGGCTAGGCCCTCGGCGAATTTATACGCCTCGGGCCCCAGATCCCCCACGTAGCAACCCCCGGGTAGGGAGGTTATGTGGAGGAGGATCCCCGCCCCTCTCAGCATTACAGGGTGAACTCTACGACGCCGCTGGTGGTGGACTCCGCCAGTACCTGCTCGTCGATTTCAATGTAGTACTGAACCTCCGCCGTATACACCACGTTGTTTCCCTCCTCGCCGCTGGGGGTCTTGGGGATCTGCGCCTCCATGACGGCGCGGCCCTTCGTGTCGCCTCCCTTGAGAAGGGGGATCTCGAGTCTCGCCTTGATGGAGTCCCCCTCCGTCTTGACGTCCCACTTCTTCTCGCCTAGCTCGAGGCCGTAGTCCGCCGCGTATATCTGGACCAGCTTGCTGAAGTTTGACCCAGACTCATCCAGCACCACTGTCATGCCCGCCTCGCGGGGCCACCGCTCTAGCTTCCTTACCCTGGCCTGCTCGTCGGCTCCCTTGGAGATCTTTATCGGTATCTCCATCTTCCGGTCGTAAACCCTGTACATAAGGTGGCTCCCCACTTAGGTTTATAAATAATGCTTCCCCCAAGCCCTGAGAGTTTCATGTGAAACGTGTGTGGAGGTTTTTAAATAGGTGTGGTGGGTTGTACGTGTCTTTAGAGAGGGTTTTGTCGGCGGTGAGGGCTTTGGTTGCGAGGGAGCTGGTGGGCGGGGGGCTGAGCGTCAACGAGACGGCTAAGCTCCTGGGCTTGACTCCTGCTGCGGTTTCGATGTATCTGTCGGGTAAGCGGGGGGGCGAGCTTGTGGAGGAGTTGGCGAAGGACGAGAGGATCATGGCGCTTGTTAAGAGCCACGCCGCCGCTTTCCTCGACGCGGCGAGGAGGGGGGTTAGGGGGCCTGTGGATCTGACGGAGCTTGCGAAGGTGGTGTCGAACATTTTGGCGCAGAAGTCCCCGAGGGAGCAGCTGGAGGAGTTGATTAGGGCTAGGATCCGCCTAGAGCAGGAGACTGCCACCAGGGCTATGGCGTATTCGTACAAGGTGCGCAACCCCCTCATAAGGGCGTTGTTTATGCAGATCGCCTCCGACAGCCTTAGACACGCCGAGATTTTGACTATGATTCTTGACTACCTGGCGGGGAGGCTTAAGGCTGAGGAGGTCGATTTGGGGGAAGAGGAGCTGGAGGCACTGGCCGCGGAGGAGGGGGCGATGAGGGAGAGCATAGCCGAGCTCTACAGAGTCGGCGACCCGGTTCTGCGGGCGTTGATACTCTCTATCGAGCTGGATGAGAACAAGCATTTTCAGCTGGTGAAGTCGCTACAGCTCGCCGCGGGCCAGGGTAAGCACTAGCCGCGCCAGCTCCCGCTTGTGTCCGGGGCCTATCTCCCTCACGCCGCCCCTACGGTCGAGGAGTATGTAGTGGTCTTTCAAGGTGCCGAAGCCTATCTTGGAGACGTCGTGCGCCAGGGCGAAGTCCCAGCCGCCGCTTTCCATCCTAGACCTGGCTCTCTCCACAAGCTCCTCCCGGCTGACGTTGTGCTCAGCTTTGAAGCCTATGACTACCGAGTTGGGGTTTAGCCTCTTGACCTCCTGAGCCGCCTTGGGGGCCTGCCTCAGGGTGATGTGGTAGTGGGCTAGGGAGCTGTCGATTTTCCCCCTGGCTTTCTCCTCTACGTAGAAGTCTAGGGGGGCGGCGGAGAAGATGAATAGGTCGTGTTGCCGGGCCCGGTCCACAACTGCTTGGTACATCTCGAGGACCGATGTGACTCTCACCACGTCTACTCCGGGGGGCGGCTTGATGGGGGAGGGGCCGAGGACCAGCGTGACTTTTGCCCCGCGGGCCGCCGCCTCTCTGGCGAAGTAGTACCCCGTCAAGCCGCTGCTCGGCGTTGTTATGTACTTAACGTCGTCTATATGTTCGTGGGTGGGGCCGGCGGTTACAAGCACCCTAACGCCGGCGTAGTCGCCGGGTGCCGTCGCGTCAATGACGTATTCAACCACCTCCTCCGGCGGGGGGTACTTCGCCTTGCCCTCCTCCACGAGCGGAGGGACAACCAGTGCCCTCTTCCCAAGCCTCTCCAACGCCTCTCTCACCGGCGTGGAGTTCCACATCGCCAGGTTCATGGCGGGTACCACCACCGTTTTCGCCTCCGCCGCGGCTAAGGCGCACGTCAGTGCGGCGTTGTCGGCGATGCCGAGGGACAGCTTGGCTAGGGTGTTGGCGGTGGCCGGGGCGGCGAGAACGACGTCGGCTTTGGCGCAGATCTCGACGTGCTCCGCGGCGCCCGTGAGCCTAACCACTGGCTTCCTCCCAGTGGCCCACCAAAATAGGTGGGGCGATACCAGCCGCGCGGCTTTTGGAGTCATGAAGGTGTAGACGTCGGCTCCGTGGCGGATCAGCAACCGCGCGACGTCGATAGATTTGTAGAGGGAGACGCCGGAGGATACCAGGAGTACGACCCTTTTCGTTGCCAGTAGCTGGCTGTATGTTCCTCTTATCGCCTCTACCTCAGACACGGCTTATTTTTCTAAATACGGGCATGTTCATAAGCCCGATGTGAGTCCTCCCGTTGTAGAACAGAGTTTTGACCCCCCTCTGGGAGAGCCTTCTGTCCACCTCGTCCGCTGTGAGGGACCTGGGGTCGTGCACTAGGGAGCCTATTATATAATTCACGGCGTAGCCGAAGGCCGGTATCCACATGTTGTACTCAGCCACGATGGGGAAGTTTTCTCTAACTGCTTTTAGAACCATGTCGTATGCCTCTGGGAAGAAGAAGCTGTTTCCTGCCTGGGTGACGACGACGCCCTCCTCTCTTAATATTCTCTTTATCTTGTTGAAGAAGTCGGGGGTGTACAGTTGTTTTGCTATGTCTGAGCTGTAGGGATCTGTGAGGTCCATGATCACTACGTCGAATTTCTCGCCCCGGCGCAGGGCGTTTTCTACATATACAAAACCGTCTTCAATCCTCACCTCTGCCCGGGGGTCGTCGAAAGCTCCTTGGTGCATTAATGGTAGGTATTTCTTGGATAGCTCCACCACGTCGCCGTCGATGTCTACCATAACCGCCTTCTTGACTGTGCCGTGTTTAAGCACCTCGCGGAGCGTCGCCCCCTCCCCCCCGCCTAGTATCAAGACGTCTTGTGGAGACGGGTGGGTGGCCATGGCTGGCTGTACCAGCGCCTCGTGGTAGTACGCCTCGTCTTTGTATGTAGACTGGATGTAGCCGTCGAGCACCAGCGCAGGTCCGTAGTCCTCGGTCTCCACTATGAGGATTTCCTGGTATTTTGACTTCTTGGAGGCGTATATCGCGTTTATCTTAATTAGGAGTGAGGTGTTGCCGCTGAGGGGCTCTAACAGAGTGACGGGCCCGGCTACTGTAAACATACCCCGCCCACCTCTACTTTTTTTAAACTTTGAGCTACCCGGCGTGTTTTGCGATGAACTCCACGACTCTGCTGTAGGCCTTCACCCGGTTTGACACTTTTGTAATTACGTGGCCCTCGTCTGGCAACACCAGCAACTCTACCTCTCTGCCGAGCTCTCTCAGTCTCTGGGCGAGTTGCTCCGCCTCGTGCACCGGGACGCGTATGTCGTTTGCCCCGTGGATTATCATTAGCGGCGCCTGGATCTTCTCCACGTGTGTTGCGGGGGATAGCTGTAGGAGGAGGTCTCTATGTTTCTCCAACGAGCCATACTCAGCCTCTCTGTACCTCCGCCTCCACGGCGCTGTCCTTTCTAAAAATGTGACTAGGTTGAATATGCCGACCATCTCCACGCCGCATGCCCACGCGTCGGGGGCGGTTGCCAGGGCCATTAGGGTCAAGTAGCCGCCGTATGAGCCTCCCAGCACGCAGGGCTTCTTCTGGAGGCGGCCCTCTTCCCTTAGCCACTTGGCGAAGGCCTCTACGTCTCTTATGGCGTCCCACCGCTTTTCTAAATCGTCTAGGTGGACGAAGGTCTTCCCGAAGCCGGTGCTTCCTCGGTAGTTCGGCGCGGCGACTGTGAAGCCCGCGGAGAGCAGGGCGGCGACGAGCGGCTTAAACTCGGGGCGGTCTTGACTTTCTGGGCCGCCGTGTAGGTAGACAACGGCGCCGCGGGGCTCACCCGGCGGTTGGTATATATTTGCGTGTATCTTCCTACCGTCGAAGCTGGGGTACCACACAGATCTGGGCTCTGGGAGCTTATCCAGCGGCGTGCCGAATTTTGGAGAATTTGTAACCTGCCTAACCGAGCCCTGGAATATGTACACCTCGTGGCCCCGGTTTATGCTCGACAGCGAAAAGGCGGCAACCCCCCTACCGTATTCTAAATGCGTAACTACGCCAGGCGGCGTCGGAAGCTTGTAGGTAAGGCCGGATGGCATGTGCATTTGGTAAAGCCCAGACCTCCCCTCTTCGTTTACCGCGAAGAGCATGTAGGCCCCCCATACGTCGAAGTGCTCCACGTCGCGGTCTAACTGAACTAGGTACTTCCAGCTTCCTGTTGTCAAGTCCATCTGCGCGACGCCGACGTACTCCCAGTCGGCGTTGGTGAGGAATAGAATCTTGCCGTTGCCAATGTATCTCGGGGAGTGGTTCAAGGCCTCTCCCCCGTGCCTCGTCAGCTCTCTGAGCTCTCCATCTCTATATAAGTATATAGAGCTGTCGAGGTTAGTTTCGTAGTGCGTAATAAAAATGCCGGCTTCTGACCACTCCTCTACGATGTTTATACCGGGCATCTCCGCGGCTTTCTTGACCTCCCCAGCGGCGCGGTCGTAGATATATAGGTTGAAGTCGGCGGGGCTGTCTCTGGTAGATGTGAAGGCGAGCTTTTTACCATCCGGCGACCACGCCCCCAGGTTGTTAACGCCTTCGGTAGACACTTCGTAAACTCCGCCGTCTATGAGGTAGATACGCCACTTCTCGTCGCCGTCTCTGTCAGAGGCCAGCGCCACGGCGCCGTCGCTGGCCACGCGGAAGTCGCCCACCCCCTCATCCCACGGGACTACTACGTCGTGTTGACTGCCGTCGAATCGCCATAGTTGCATCACGCCGGTGGAGTCGCTTAGGTAGTAGAGCACGCCGCCGGGGCCCCACCTCGGCGTGGTGGCCGACCGCACAGACAACGCCCTCTTTATGAGAAGCTCCATGTGGGGCAGAGAAACATGGGTATATAACACTATGGAGACGTGGCCCACAGGTGCTTTTAACTCTATAGAAATATCGTGAGGGCGAAGCAGATATCAGCTCTGCTCTACTACCTACACAAGGCCAAGCATAGGGAGAGGGGCGGCGTGGTGGTGGTGAGGACCAGCCACCTATGCGGCGTGGATAGGCAGTGCGGCGCAGAGGTTAGAAAGTTAATGCTCTACCTCGTGGAGAGGGGGGTGGCCGTGCGCCACAGACAGGGCGTCTACCTTGTTAAGAAGCAGCTGGTGGACAGAGCTATTGAGCTTTTGAGAGAATTGGTATAGTTTTTTAAGAGGTAATCAAAAACCCACGTGTTCGACAGAGAGGTCCGGATGAGGGAGCTGGTGGACATGGCAGTGTCGCTCGCAGTCCTCACCCTCGGCTTCTCTATATCGCTGTCGGGCAGGGGCATCGCCGGGGGGATAAACTGGGCAAAAGTCATCTACCTCCTCCCCTACACCGCCTTCGTCTTGCTCTTCGCATTTCTAGGGCACGAGCTTGCACATAGACAAGTGGCGAGGCGGCTTGGTTACTACGCCATGTACCAGGCGGACTACACGTTGCTACCACTCGCCGTGATTTTCCCACTCCTCTTCGGGTTCATATTCGCGGCGCCGGGCGCCGTGGTGATCTCCTCCTTCAGGCTCTACGGCCGCGGCGACGAGCGGCGAGACGTCTTCTTCATCTCCGCGGCTGGCCCCCTATCGAACATCGCCTTTGCCGTCTTGGGGACTGTCTTGTACGAAGCAACTGCATCTCAATTCTGGCGGTTTTTCGCCTACATCAACGCCTGGCTCGCCCTATTCAACCTCCTCCCCATCCCGCCGCTAGACGGTAGCAAAATGATGAGGACAAAACCAGCCATGTGGCTTCCAATAATAGCGGTGGCCGCCCTGCTGGTGCTGTGGCTCTGGTAGCTAAAGCGTCTGCGCCGGGCAGGCTAGACTTCCTAAACACCCACCAAGACTACAAAGGCCTCCCAGTGGTTTCAGTCGCCGTCAACATGCGGACGTTCGTAACCCTCCAAGAGGGCGACTACTACCAAATCGAGTCGTTTAATACCGGCGAGAGATGTGTATTCAGCCAGGTAAACATCACAGGTAGGGCTTTCTGCGACTACGTGAAAGCCGCCGTGGTTGCGCTGGAGAGAGCCGGCGTCCCCGTCAAGGGGTTCAGAGGCGTCCTCAACTCCCAAGTCCCCATCGGCGCCGGCATGGCCAGTAGCGCCGCCATGCTAGTCGCCCTGATAGGCGCGGCGATGAAGCTAACCCGCCGCGAGGCCGATCCCTCGCAGGTAGCCGAGCTTGCCTACATAGCCGAGAGGGAGATACTCGGCGTCCCATGCGGAAGGCTCGACCAGTACGGATCGGCCTACGGAAGAGTCGCCGTCATACACCCAACCCCGCCAGTTAGAGTAGAGCAACTAGACCTACCCCACGGCGTATTCCTCGTACTCGACAGCGGCATACGCCACAGCACCGCCGAGATACACCCCAGACGCCAAGCCGAGTTGCAAGCCGCCGTCGACATCCTAAAAGCGGAATTAGGCATCAAGAGCGGGGGCTACTGGGACTTCCCATGGGCCGCCCTCGCGGACAGGCGAGACGCCGTGGAGAGGTTGCCAAGCCCCCTCAGGGAAAGGGTGCTGTTCACCATTGAGATGCAGAAATCCACAGAGAGGGCCCTCGCCCTGCTGAGAAACAAAGACCTGCCAGTCGAGGAGGTGCTCAGGGGAGTAGGGCGGGAGATGTCGCTACAACACCGCCTACTATCGGAGCTCTACGACGTGTCGCACCCCAGACTAGACCGCCTAGTTGAAGAGGCGGTGGAGGCTGGTGCCTACGGGGCGAAGCTCTCCGGCGCCGGGCTCGGCGGGGTGGTCATAGCCCTCGCAAGGGACAGAAAGACGGCGGAGGCAATAGCCCGGAAAACCAGCGCCGAGAGGTGGTGGGTCGTGGAGATAGACGAAGGGCTGAGATATGGAGATTAGAAAACACCCCCTCACCGGCGAGTACATACTGGTATCCCCACACAGACTCGGCCGCCCCTGGCAGCCAGAGGGTACATGCCCCTTCTGTCCCGGCGCCCCCGAGACGGGGTTCGGCTGGGACGTGTTGCTACTACCAAACAAATACCCGGTGGTCACGAGGGAGCCCCCCACCCCCGGCGGGGAGGAGCTCTACGAGGCGTTGCCGGCCCGCGGCCTATCCCTTGTTGTGGTGGAGACGCCGCGGCACGACGTCGACGACATCAGCGACCTCCCCACAGAGCAGATAGAAAAAGTGCTGAAGCTACTCATCGAAGCTCAGAAAAAGGCAGAGGAGGACCCAGCCGCCCAGTACTTCCTCTACTTCCGAAACAAGGGCAGGGAGATAGGCGTCTCGCTAACCCACCCACACTCCCAGATCTACATCCTCCCAGTCGTGCCGCCACGCGTCGAGGCGGAGCTAAGGGCCTCAGAGGAGTGGTACAGGCGGAGGGGCACGTGTCTACACTGCCTAATCACAACGCGAGAAGAGAAACGCGTCGTCTACCAAAACGCCAGCTGGAAAAGCTTCGTCCCCTACTACGCCAGGTGGCCCCACGAGGTCCACATCTACCCCAAGCGACACGTCACCCACCTCACCCACCTTAGACAAGACGAAATTAGAGATCTCGCAGACGCCCTGAGAAAAACCCTATGCACCCTCAAGACCGCCCTAGGCAAGCCAATGCCCTACATATTAGTACTGCACCAAGCCCCCCTAAGACTGGAGACACCCCACTACCACCTACACTTCGAGATATACGGCATGTACAGACCAGACGGACGCCTCAAACACGCCGCCGGCGCAGAGCTCGGCGCCTCCCTCTACACACTAGACACAACCCCAGAAGAGGTAGCCCAGAGGCTGAAAACCGCCCTCAGCCAATGCGCCTAGCTAAATTTACAACATCCGGCGAATTAAATCATTTATCAAGGGACCCCTATAGCCCAAGTCGCCGCCCACCGAGAAGTGTAGCTTCACGCTGTTCAAGCCGCCGCGGGGCGGGTGCAACCTAAAGAACGGCTTCAGGTAGGGTATACACGGCGGCCGCGCGCCCTCCTTAACCCTAACCTTTCTGCCACACGTAAGGCGGTCAATCTCGCCGGCTACGTACGCCAGCGCCACCTCCTCAAAAGTCTGCCAGCCCCACTTCTGCAGATACTCAAGAGTGAGAGGCCGCTCGCCCACCAACCTACCCCTCCTCCTCAACACCTCCGCCAGAGTGTCCGCGTCTATCTCCCCCCAGGTGACCCAGTCGTTTATCCTCTGTATCATACCCATCACGTCGGGGGTGCCCGGCACCACCACCATGGTGAACTTCCTCCTCAGCCTCAGCAGATCCAGCGTAGTGGCGATGTCAAGCGGCGTCGTGGGGATGCCCCTCAGCCTAATAACGGCGTAGCGCGGATAAACCACCTTCTGTTGTTGCGTCATCATGTTCTAAAGTAGTAGGTATTTCTAAGGGCGTTGTACACCGCCAGGGCAAAGTTGAGAGTAGTCCGCGTGTCGCCGCGGGTCGTAGTCCAAACGTCCCTCACGCCGGCTAGCCTAAGAACGGCCTTGGCCACGTCGCCAGCCACCAGCCCGACGCCCTTCGGCGCAGGTATAAGCGTAACCTCCACACTCCCCGCCTTGCCCCTCACCACGAAAGGCACGCTGTGCGGCTCGTCACATGAACACTTCCACGACCCGCAACCCCGCCTAACCGGCACCAGGTTGAGCTTAGCCTCCCTCGTCGCCTTTTCAATAGCCTGCCTCACCTGCCTCGCCTTGCCGATGCCAACCCCCACGTAGCCGTCCTCGTTGCCAACCGCCACAACTGCCTGGAACTGGTTCCTCTCGCCCGCGTGCGTCTGCCGCTGGACGAGGTTAATATTCAGCAACTCCTGCTTCAGCCCAGGAAGTAGGATATCCACAATCTCCGGCTCCTTGATAATGTAGTTGCTGGCATAAACCTCATCAATAGTCCTAATCTTCCCCGCCTTCACAAGCCTCCCAAGCTCAGTCCTAGGCTCCCAAATACTCAAATCGACGACGCTCACGAACCAAGGCAAACAGGACCTATTTAAATAATTTACCAACCGTCCCCCAGCTCCACCTAACGCACTCCCGCGGCACGAGACCAGCACGCAACCACTCCACAGTCCTGCGGTCGGAAGGGTAGCCACTGCCGAAGTCCCCCACCTCCCTCTTCACAACCTCCAGCAGACGGTCCCGCACCACCTTAGCAACAATGCTGGCAGCCGCCACCTGCGGCACTTTCTCCCCCTTGTGCAGAGCCACCACCCGCCTGCCTGTGAGGAACGAGAGCCCGCTCCCGTACCTATCTGCGTCTACATCCGGCGAATCAACGTAGTAGACGTCGGCGGGGCACAGCTCTATTAACCTCGCCGTGTAGTCCAGCTCAAGCGCGTTCAGCAACCCCCTAGAGGCGTATCTATCAACCTCGTGGGGCTCCACCACCACGTAATTCACACACTCGGCAACCCTCAGCACCTCCCAGTACAGCGCCTCCCTAGCCCCCGGCGTCAGCTTCTTCGAATCCCTCACCCCCAGACGGCGGAGCGCCTCCCCATCTCCCGCCACCACGGCGATGACCAGAGGACCCACCACCGGCCCCCTACCCGCCTCGTCAACCCCAGCAATCATAACAAAAATAAACCCCAGCTAGCATCTACGACGTGGAGATCCCCCAGGAGCTCGCCAGCCACCTCGCGGCTGAGGTAGACCAGTGGGACGTCCCCCACATAGTCTGTAGGCGCTGCGGCAAAAAATTCTTCTCTCTGCGAGACGCCGCCCTCCACATCTACCACATCCACGGCGTCAAAATAGCCCAGAAGTACACTGGCGAGCAGTCATCTTGACTCCAGACGCCGGAGGCGCGCCGATATTTTCTCCTCGAGGCGCCTCAGCAGTATAAGCACCTCTCTAAGCACCTCGGCGTCGTCCCCCTCAACCTCGTCAATAACCTCATCTATGTACACAAGCTCATCTCTAATAGCCACCAGCAAGTCTACCCTCTCCACGCCGCCATCAAGAGCCTTCACCAGCTCCCTAAACTCGTCGTCCTCCATCAGCTTCTCCAGGTACTCCAGCCCCTGCTCTGTGATGGCGTAGATCTTCTTCCTCCGCCTACCAACGTAGGTCTCCCGTGCCTCGATAAGCCCCTCAGCCTCTAGGTATGAGAGGAGGGGATAGAGAGTCCCGGGGGAAGGCGCGTACCTCCCCGAGCTCAGCCTGCTCAACTCCTTTAGCATCTCGTAGCCGCTGAGGGGTCTCGACCTTAAGAGATACAGCACGACGCCTTTGAAGATCCCCCTACGCCTCTTAAACATCTCTCCTCGCCGGGGAGAGGTCGGGGGCTGGCGGCGGCTGGAGCTTATGTAAATTTCTCCGCACCCGAGCGATCACAAGGTCGGCCACCTCGCCGAAGCGCCTCCTAACCTCCTCCAGCGGTGTCTTTAAGTCGAAAACTGCGTAGAGAACCTCGTCAATAACTTCGTAAGGTGCTCCCAGCTCCCCCTCCGCCGTGTGTCCGTGCCACAGGCGGGGGCTACTGGCCTTCTGGGCAACCCAGCCGAAGCCGAGCCGGCGCGCCAACTCGCGGACCTGCAACTTGTACATAGATCCAATGGGGATGAGGTCAGAGCCGCCGTCGCCGTACTTCGTGAAGTACCCCAGCAACAGCTCGCTCCTATCGCTGGTGCCCAGCACAAGCAGGTTACCCTTATTTGCGTAGTAGTAGAGCATGGCCATTCTAATCCTCGGAAGGAGGTTCCCAAAGGCGAGCCTCTCCCCCGGGGCGAAATCGGGAATCGCCTTGGCAAAGGCGTCGGCTACAGGCTGGATGTCGATGAGGCGCGTGGCGATTCCAAGCCTTTCCCCCACCTTAACCGCGTCGTCCACATCCTCCTTCGGCGTAAACGCCGAGGGCATAATTAAGCCGAGCACCCGCCCGCTCCCAAGCGCCTCGACCGCCAGCGCCGCGGCCACCGTCGAGTCTACCCCGCCGCTGAGCCCCACCACGACCCCCCGCGCCCCTGCTCTCTCCACATACTCCCTAATAAAAGAGATAATAATTTGGCGCGCCTTGTCGTAGTCAAGAGCCTCCACGACGTTTTTCATTAAGCCAGAAATAACATGCTTTATTAAACACTTACGAAAACCGCCGCCGAGCCTCCGGGCGCTCTACACCAGCTCTATGGCTAGGGCAGTCCCCCCACCCGTGCCGTGGCAGAGCGCCGCCAAGCCTCTACGGCCGCCCTTCTGCCTCAGCACAGATATGAGTGTGGTAACAATCCTCGCGCCGGAGGCCCCCAGGGGGTGCCCCAGCGCAATGGCGCCCCCGAAGACGTTCATCTTGTCGTAGGGGACGCCGAGCACCCTATTTACCAGGGCGTTGACAACTGCAAATGCCTCGTTGAACTCGAAGTAGTCGAAGTAGTCCAGCCCCACCCCCAGCTTCTTCAAGAGCTTCTGTGTCGCGTAGATGGGGGCCTCCGTGAAGCGCCACGGCTCCACCATATGCCAGCTGTAGCCCAGGATGCGGGCAATGGGCCTCACCCCCAGCTCCTTCGCCTTCTCCTCCGACATTAGCAAAAGCGCTGCCGCGCCGTCTGACAGCTGGCTGGAGTTGCCCGCGGTCAAGACGCCGTCGGCTTTGAAGGCGGGTCTGAGCTTAGCCAGCTTCTCCAGCGTGGTGTCGGGCCTGATCCCCTCGTCTCTATCCAGCTTGACGCCGCTCCACTCGCCCAGTACGGGCTCCATGTCGTCGAACCACTTGTTCTCAGTGGCCCTCCACGCCCTCATGTGGCTTTCGTAGGCAATCCAGTCAAGCTCCTCCCTGGTCAATTTGTGCTCCCGCGCCACCAGCTCAGTCTCCTCACTCATCAACATCCCAGTGGCTGGATCGGTCAGCCCGTCGTACACCATCAAATCTCTGAAGTCCTCCCTCCTCCCAATTAAATGCCTCATCCCCCAACGCGCGCTGTCGGGCAGACAGATAGGCGCGGTTGACATGGACTCAGCCCCGCCGGCTACAACCACAGAGGCGTCTCCCATTGCGATCTCTCTATACGCCTCGACGATGGCCTGCATACCCGAGGAGCACACCCTATTCACAGTGTAGGCGCTGACCTCCACAGGAAGGCCCGCCAGCAACGCCGCGTAGCGGGCTAGGTTCTGCCCCATTCCGCCCTGCAACGTGGAGCCGAAAACCACCTCCTCCACGACCTTCCCATCCACACCTGCGCGTTCAAGCACCTTCTTAATGGTAAAGGCGGCTAAATGGGGCGTCTTTACATCTTTCAATGCGCCTCCGAATTTGCCAATGGGAGTCCTCACATACCCAACAATTACTACTCCCATGTAAATATGTAGTAACCTCAATATGTTTTAAATTTCACTTAAACAATTATTAATTATAAATTTAGCCACTTATTAAACTCGCACCCCGTCTCTAAACAGCTTAACACCGTCCTTCCTTAGAAAGACCCTGGCGGTGTCCCCCTCTCTCAACTTGCTGTACATAGCCGCCCTTATCTCAGTCCTCTCCCACCTCACAACGGCCACCGGCGTGAAGCCGAGGTACTCCACCAACACTATCCTACCCGGCGTCAGCTCAATATCGCCAGCGTTGAGGGGCCTATCAGCGACGTATATATCAGTGGGCCTAATCCCAACCTGGAGCCTGCCCTGTGGCGCCGGGACGGGGATCTTCAAATCCCCCAAGTCTACGTGGTCCCCCCTGCCCTCGCCCTCCACCAGGTCTATAGGCGGGTCGCCGAAGAACTGCGCCACGAAGACGTTAGCCGGGTTGTTAAGTACCTCGTCGGTGGTGCCGATTTGTTGCACCACCCCGTTGTTTATAATCATGAGCCTATCGGCGAGGGCATACGCGTCGTGCTGGTCGTGGGTCACCAGGATAGTGGTTATCCCCAGCCTCCTCTGGAGACTCTTCACAAACTCCCTCGCCGAGATCCTCAACCGCGCGTCTAGGTTAGAAAACGGCTCATCCATAAGGAGGACCTGCGGCTCCTTAACCAACGCCCTGGCAATCGCCACCCTCTGCTGCTGGCCCCCCGAAAGCTGCCGGGGGTAGCGGCTCAGCAAGTCGGAGATACCCAGCGCCTCGGCCACCTCCCTCACACGCTTCTCAACCTCCCGCCTCGGGAGCTTCTTAATCTTCAAGGGGAAGGCTATGTTGTCAAACACCTTCATGTGGGGGTAAAGAGCCCAGTTCTGAAACACCATCCCCACGTTCCTCTTCGCCGGCGGGACGTTCACCCCCCTCTCCACGTCCACAATCGGCACGTCGCCGAATAAAATCCGCCCCTTGGTAGGGGTTTCAAGCCCGGCGATGCACCGGATAAAGGTGGTCTTGCCGGAGCCGGAGGGGCCAAGCACCACCAGAAACTCCCCATCCCGGATGGACACGCTTACGTCTCTCAAGGCGTAGACATTCGGTGGAAAAAACTTTTCGAGCTTCTCCACCTGGAGTGAGACCACGTATCCACCAATACACAACCTTTAAAAGTTATTAATAAAAAAATAGGGAAAGCCGTGTCGTGGCTCGACGACGTGCTCAAAGCCTCCCGGCTCATTAAGTCGGGCGGGTTTGTGGCTGTTACCCACGGAGGGACGGCGCACGCAGACGACACTGTAGCCGCCGCGTTGCTGAGGCGGCACGGCGCCGAGGCCGTCTACCGCCTCAACACGGTGGAGGAGATCCTTGAGGTGGGCGGAGGCGTGGTGTTGGCGGACATCGGCGACGCATTTAGAGACAAGCTCCCGGAGCGATACGCCGTCCTCGACCACCACGGCGTGTCCGATCCCTCGGAGGAGCCGTCAAGCGTCGTGCAGGTCATGTACGCTGTGGGGGCCCGCCCCACGCCGCTTGTCGCCACCTTGATACACTTCCTCGACCTCTTCGACAGATACGGTCCCGGGGCCAAGAGGTGGGCAGGCCCCTACGGCAACTCCCTCAACAACGGCCTTACGAAGTACTTCTCAGACTTCCACGGCGTTGTGAAAGACGAGAAGTTTCTAGATCTAGTCGCCGAGGCGGTGTACGCCAGGCTGGAGGTGGACCTCCCGGCTTTCCACGAGGCTTTTAAACTCGCCGAGCGGCTCCCCTACGCCGACGCCGCCGAGAGGTTCCCCCGGACCTTCCAAAACCTGAGGCTCATGCTCTCGGCGGCTAGGGATCCGGTGGCGGCCGCCGCGACGAAGGAGGCCTACGAGACCGGCTTTGGGGTGGACTTCGGCGCCTACGCCGTGCTGGCTGTGCCCGAGCTGGAGCCCTACGTGCTGAAGGGCTTGGAGAAGTACTTCGGCGACGCGGCGAAGGCCGTGGAGCTGGTGACCAGCGGGCGGTACAGCCTGTTGCGGGGCGACGCCGCCGTGGCGGTCGCCGTGGAGGACAACACGCCCCCGGCCCCACTCTGGAACGCCCTTCTCGACACCGGCGTGCTGTCAAACGAGCCGACTATCATAGTGGTGAGGGACCGCCGCACGAAGGGCGCGTATACGGTGTGGCGCCCGGACAGATACGCCAGCGTGATAGACCTGAGGAGGCTTAAAGGCGACGCCGTGGTTTTTAAACACGTCACGGGATTCATGGCGGTTGTAAAAGCCTCCACAGCTGAGGAGGCGGCGGAGTACGCGCTGAGGCAGCTATGATAGAGGAGATTTTCCAAGACCTAGACGCCTTGGATCTGGGGAGGTCCGTAGTTGACGTGGGGGCCGGCTTCGGCGCCTCGACGGAGTACCTCCTGAGGAGGGGGGTGAGGGTCTGCGCGGTGGACGTCGACCCCGGCGCGGTGACGAGCCTGAGGAGCCGCTTCCGGCAGTTCGTGGAGATCGGCATGCTCAGGCTAGACCTGGCGCCGGCCGAGGCCCTGCCCTACCGCGACGCCGCGTGCGACTCCGCGATCTCCGTCGTGGCGCTACACCATTTTAAAGACGTGGAGAGAGCCCTGCTGGAGATGGAGAGGGTGGCGAGGCGCCTCGTGGTGGTGTACGACTGGGCGCCCGGGGCAGGCGGCGTGACAAATCCCCACAGCCCCGAGGAGCTTAGGCAGAAAATGGAGACGGCGGTGGAGATAGCCAAGACGCTGGGGTTTGAATACACGGCGAGGCGCCTCTGGTACAGACTTCTAAAACGCAAAACTTTATAAGACGTGCGGAGGCGGCTATATGCGCTTCTTAACACCGGCGCTTCTGGCGGCGTTGTTAGTACTGGCCGCGTCGCCCATAAGACTTGAAGTTAATACAGTGCTGGTGTCCCCCGTAAACACTACAAAAATTGTGGACTACGTCAAGGGGGCGAAGCAGTCGGTGTACGTAGAGGTCTACGTCCTCACCTACAAACCCCTTGCCGACGCCCTAGTCGAGGCCGCCAAGCGGGGCGTCGATGTGTACGTAGTCCTCTCAGCTAAGGTATACGGCGGAGTCCCCCAGCAGGCAAAGGAGATCGCCAGCTATATGGAGAGCAACGGCGTGAAGGTTAGGTGGAACGGCGACTTCCCCAACGTCCACACAAAGCTATACGTCATAGACAACAAGACAGTCATAATAGGCAACATCAACCCAACGGCCTCGGGCTTCGGCAAAAACAAGGGGGTGATGCTGGTGATCCACAACGCCACCCTCGCCCGCCAGCTGGCCACCATAATCCTCAACGACTACCGCGGGGTATACCCCCGCTACAACTACCCCGGCGTATTGGTGTCGCCGGTAAACTCCCAAGACGGCCTCGAGTGGATACTCAGCCAGCCCGGCGAGCTGTACATAGCCATGGAGCAGATATACACAGACTCCGGCCTAGTCCCCCTAATCCTCCAGCACCCCACGTACTACGCCGTGGTGGCTAGGACAGACGCCGACATAAACACCGCAGTTGACGACAACATCGTCGCCAAGATAATTGTAGTAGGCGACTACGTCTACGTCGGCTCGATAAACATCGGCTACTACTCAATACAGAGGAACAGAGAAGTCGGCCTCCTAATCCACAACCCCCAGCTAGCCCAGCGCCTCAAGGCCCTGGTGCTACAGTGGTACAGAGAAGCCGGCGGCAAGCCCCCAGCCACTACACAGACGGCGACAACCCCCGCATCGCCCCCCGCGACGAGAACCCAGCCCACCACAACCGCCGCCGCTCAGCCCACGACCGCCACGGCGGCCGCTAGGGGAGGCGGCTACGGACTGCACATACTGATATGGGTGGTGATAATCATAGCGGCAGTTCTCTTCGTCCTCTGGATGAATAGGAAAAGGCCGTAAAGTATATATTGACGGAGCGGGACACCTGCGTGAAGATAGAGTACTACCTCGTCCTGGAGGCCCTCGCTTCCGGCACGCCCCCCGGCAGGATCAGCAAGATGCTAGACATGGAGCCACACGACGTAGAGGCTATAATCAACACCCTCCAGGAGAGGGGCTACGTGGAGAGAAGAGGCGCCCGCTACGTCTTGACAGAAGCCGGGCGCAAAGCGCTGGAGGAGTGGAGAGAGCGGGTGAGGAGAGAGCTGGGAGACGCCGCGGAGCTCCGCAGAGCCGGCAGAGAGGCAGAGGCCTGGCAGATCTTGGAGAGGTGGCTACCCGCGCTCCCCATACTCGTAGGCCTCGGCGTGGTTTCCCTCGCCCTGTGGAAACTCCTCACAGAAAGGCGGTAGTAGACCCAGAAGACGCCAGCCCCACCCCCCAGCGCCGTCGAGAAGGACCTAGCCAACAACTAAAACACAGAGACGAAGTCACTATAAAAGAAAATGATACGCGACATGATACACAGCCCAGATATAGGCAACAACCAAAACCGACAGCGCCGTCATGACGATGGCAGTCCTCCTATCTGACACAAGCCAGACGGATAGAAAGGCGAGGGCCAGCCCGGCGAGGGGGTGCAACACCCCACCCAGAACCGCCCCCGGCGCCGCAAACCACCCCAACACATCACCAAACAACCGACGAGAAAACACATTCAAAACATAGATAAAAATCGCAAGAGCAGAAACAGCACCAACAAAAGCCACAACAACCACCGGAAGAATCAGAGCACTTCGCGGAAGCCCCCCAATAAAATTAAGCGCACCACCCGCCGCCGCTAACATGGCCATTTGAATTGTCGCAAACTTCAGTATGACGAAGTCCCATCTTATTTTCGCAAACTCTTCGGGCGATTTAGGTTTTATTGCAATTCTCATGTACTCCCGCCAATTTGAATGAGTCATGTAGGTCAGCACTGAGATGGGCTTCCCCTCGCCAAATCTCCTGGCGTCAATCTCGCCGGCGATATATGTTAGTAGTATTAGATAAGCGCTCAGAGGGGCTAAATACAAACCAAGAGCTCTTGGCATAATGCTGGATATACCAGAAGCGACACTTGCGAATCCTATATTCCTTAGCAAGGTGACAAAGAGAACTTTTATGTCACGGGCGTGGTATAACTCATGTCTTAGGACATCTCTCGGCGTTATGATAAGGGTGAGGAACAGCCCCCTAAACACGGCGCCAAAAGGAGAGTAGTCTAGGAGGCAGATATACGTTTTTGTAATTCGACCTCTTGTAGAGAACGAGCTACAGTACTTCTTATACCACAATCCAAAAACATATAAAAGCATCTCGTTTATTGTCTGTATAATAATTAAAAACACAATAAATCTAATAAATATATTCTCTATAAAACTTGAAAAACCAAAATGTAAAATCAGAGATACCACTATTAAAGTTGCGAGTATGGCATAGTGGATTAGAAATACGCCAACTGCAGAAAAAAATTCATCCACTTTTTTATTCATGGAGCCTCTGCAATGCCTGCAAGGACCATCATGCCTATTCCACCAGCTATAGCAAATCTAGCAGCCCATATTGTAAATCCAAGCACTCTCAAAAGAACCGAAGCCCCAAATGCGCCAGCGCCCCAGCTAGGAGCTGCACTATAAGTTAAGTAATTTGCCGCATCTATTGCTACTGATCACCCGCAAATTTGCCGTATAAATACAGCGCCGCGTTGGGTGTTACGGTTGGTGTTTTTGCTGTGGCGAGTGTAGCATATATCGCCACGTTCACTGCTGGTGGTGTTGGTAGTAACATTGTATTTAATAATGATTTTTCGCCTCGCACGTACCCCAGCACCTTTACCTCAAATATTTTCTTCATAGATTATTAGGAGATAATGTTACTAAATAAGTCGAAATCCTCGTTTATAATTATTGATAATGTGAGGCAGTTGATAAATTGCCGTGTGACGCG
>NZ_JBMFKV010000013.1:21298-21529 GCF_049971835.1 Pyrobaculum sp. | reverse complement strand
GTGCGAAGGTTTAAAACTGCCTTGTAAAGAGGTTGCGGTGATGAATAGAGGTTCAGGTGAGGGGTGAGCGGCCTTCAGCGGCGCTGAGGGACAGCGCGAGGTGCGGGACGTGCGCCGCTCCAACCGCCTGCCACCACGAGCGTCTTCACACGTAAAAAAATCGCAGGCCCTACACATCTGCCAACTGTGCGGATACAGAAGGCCGCCGGGCTACTTCACTATTAAGGGGCC
>NZ_JBMFKV010000013.1:0-21288 GCF_049971835.1 Pyrobaculum sp. | reverse complement strand
AATAGCTAGATGCGTAAATTTATATTATAGCCTGAGGTGTGGGACGTGTGCGGCATATTCGGCATAGTATTTGCAGAGAGGCCGAGGCGGCCCCTCGGCGAGATTCTGAGGAGGGGTCTCGAGAGGCTTGAGTACAGGGGGTACGACTCGGCTGGCGTCGCGGTGGTGGACAGGGGGCTCGTTGTGAGGAAAGACGCGGGGAAGGTGGCGGAGGTGGCGCGGCGCTACGGCTTCGACGCGTTGCAGGGCGTGGCGGGGCTGGCCCACACCAGGTGGGCGACTCACGGCAGGCCCGACCAGGTAAACGCCCACCCCCACGTAGACTGCGGCGGAGCGATAGCGGTGGTCCACAACGGCATTATTGAAAACTATGCGGAGCTGAGGGAGGAGCTGGCTAAGAGGGGCCACGTCTTCCGCTCGGAGACGGATACGGAGGTCGTCGCCCACCTAGTGGAGGAGTACAAGAGACAGGGCCTCGACACCTTCTCCGCGTTTAGGAAGGCGGTGTCTAGGATAAGGGGGGCCTACGCCATTGCGCTGATAGACGCGGAGAACCCCCAGGTGATATACTTCGCCAGGAACCTCTCGCCTCTCATCATCGGCGTGGGGGACGGCTTCAACATCGTGGCCAGCGACATCCCCACGGTCCTCGACCACACCAAGAGGATAATAGCCGTCCGCGACGGGGAGTACGGCTACATAACCCCCACCGAGGTGTATATAGAGGCCGACGGGGTGCCGCAGGACGCCGCGTCGCGGGTGGAGGAGATCCCGTGGAGCGCCGAGATGGCCACGAAAGGCGGCTACCCCCACTTCATGCTCAAGGAGATATACGAGCAGCCGGAGTCCCTCGCCTCGACCGCCGCCGGTCTAGAGCCGGCGCGGCTGGAGGCGGCGGCCAACGCCCTCCTGGCGGCTAGGAACGTCTACATAGTGGGGGCCGGCACCTCCTACCACGCCGGGCTCACCCTGGCCCACCTCCTCCCCCGCCTGAAGCTGACGCCCGTGCCCATCGTGGCGTCTGAATACGCCGCGTACGAGCCGCTTTTCGACAAAGACGACTTCGCCATCGCCGTGTCCCAGTCGGGGGAGACGATAGACACCATAAAGGCGGTGAGGGCCATGAGGGAGCGGGGGGTGAGGGTGGCGGCGGTTACCAACGTGGTTGGGAGCACCCTCTCTAGGGAAAGCGACTTGGTCATCTACACGAGGGCGGGGCCGGAGATAGGCGTCGCGGCCACCAAGACCTTCACCACGCAGGTGCTGACCCTCTCCGCCCTGTACGTATCCGCCCTGAGGTTGCTGGGCTACGACGTGGCGGAACGCGAGAGGGAGCTGAAAGCCGCCCCCGAGCTCGCCAGGCGGGTCGTGGAGAAGACCGCTGGCACCGCCAAGGACCTAGCCAGGAGGCTGAGGCAGAAGCCCAGCGCCTACTACCTAGGCCGGGGGGCCGCCCTGCCGGTCGCCATGGAGGGCGCCCTCAAGCTCAAGGAGGTGGCCTATATACACGCCGAGGCCTACCCCGCGGGCGAGTCCAAGCACGGCCCAATAGCCCTCGTGGAGGAGGACTTCCCCGTGGTGTTCGTCTTCTCAGACCCGGCCACCCGGGAGAAGACTCTCAGCAACGTCGCGGAGATGAAGGCGAGAGGCGCCTTCGTCATAGGCACAGTCCCAGCGCGGAGCGACTACGCAAAGAAGCTGGACGTCGCCATCGAGGTGCCCGAGGCCGGCGAGCTCACAGCCCCAATAGCCCACGTAATCCCCCTACAGATGCTCGCCTACTTCGCCGCCGTGGAGAGGGGCTACGACCCAGACAAGCCGAGAAACCTCGCCAAGACAGTAACAGTGGAGTGACATGAAAATCGCCCCAGTGGTCCTCGCGGGGGGGAAGCCCGGCGTCTTTGAAAAACTCACGGGGCCCCTCCCCAAGACCTACGTAAAGATAGGCGGGAGGAGGCTCTACCACTACGCCGCCGAGGCCCTGGCCTCCATCTTCGGCAAGGTCTACGTCGTCGCCCCGCGCCCCGAGGCTCTCCCCTACACATACGTAGAGGAGAGGGGCCAAGGCATCGAGCAGGCAATCGCCGCCGCGGAGTCCTACATAGGCGCCGAGAGCCACATCCTCCTCGCCTACGGCGACGTCTACGTCGACCCCGCGGCGTACAGAGCCCTGGTGGAGGGCGCCGCCTCGGCGGGGGCAGACGGCGCAGTGCTGGCGGTTCCGAGGAGGGCGACCAGGGGATACGGCGTCCTCGAGACGAGGCCCGGCGGGCTCCTGGCGAGGATAGGCGGCGAGGGCCAGTGGATATTCGGCGGCGCCGCCCTCCTCCCCCGCGCCTTGGCAAAAGCGGCGGCGCAACGCGGCCTCTACGAAGCAGTGAACGAGGCCGCCGGCTCCATGAAAATCGCCGTGGTGCCCTGGAGCGGCGTCTGGCACGACGTAAACTACCCAGAAGACCTCGTACAGTTGCTCGAATACACAGCCCCCAGACACACCTACATAGCGAGAGGCGCCAAGGTGAGCCCCACCGCCGTGGTGGAGGGCCCCGTCGTCATCGATACTGGAGCTGAAATAGACCACTTCGCCGTGGTGAAAGGCCCCGCCTACATAGGCAGAGGAGCCTTCATAGGAGCCCACGCCCTAGTCCGCAACCACGCCGACGTGGAGGAGGGCGCCGTGGTGGGCAGCAGCTCAGAGGTAAGCCACAGCCTAATATGCGAAAGGGCCACCGTAGGAAGGGCCTCCTTCATATCCTACAGCGTGGTGGGCCCCGACGCAGTCGTCGAGCCAAACGTAGTCACCATGTCAGTCCTGAGAGAGGGACGCGAGAGGCTAGAGCCAATAGAGGTAAGAGGCAGAACCTACTACAAACTCGGCGCCTTGATACCGAGAGCAAGCCGCGTCCAGTCAGGCACAGCCCTCCAGCCAGGCACAGGCTGGCACTAAACCCCACACAAAGTAGCCCCACCCACGGCGGCACCCCACCGCCGACCACGACAAGCCCCTCACACCTATTCAAAAAGACACGCAACTCAGACTCCACCTTCCACAGGATACAGAAAACAGCCGGGCGGTGACGACTGGCTCGGCCTCTGAACTCTGAAGATAGGGTGTTGAGCCCGCCCCGGCCATTCACACTATACACATCTATTTATAAGTCTCACCGCTCGGCCCCCCACGGAGGCCTAGCCACCACCAGCACCAAACTCCAAGAACCCACGCACACGACCCCCAAACCCCCCATCGATGGAGGAAATCGACCGAGCCACCTACCGCCGATGCAAGCCCCTCTCAACTTTATACCGTCATAAAATCCAAGAGGGTAAGTGAACAGAACCCCTTGGCGGCGCCCCACGGCTAGGCGGATCCCCTCCACAGCAAACAGCGTCAAGAACACCACAGCAACCACACGGCGAAGCCACAAAACATAAACTTGTAAACAACCAAATCTCCACCACAATGAAAGTAACTAAATGGTGGGGCCGCCGGGATTTGAACCTTATCCCAAGCCCCCACGCGGGGGCTTGACGGGATCACCGGCGCACTGGCGAGCGGGGCTCGGCCCCAGGCCGGCATCCTAGCCAGGCTAGACTACGGCCCCCCAGCGCCTGTGTATATGCCCCATGTTTATAAGTCTTTCGCCGTTGTGCCGGATCTCTGCGTGCTCAAAAAATTTAAAAACTAGATGCAATTCCCCGTACAGAGCCCGGTCGTCTAGCGGCCAAAGGACAACCCGGCTTGGGATGCGGGGCTCTGGACCCCGTGGCCCGTCGAGCCCCTTATGGGGCTCGGGCTAGGGTTCGAATCCCGGCCGGGCTACCATCCACATCTTGTTGAGACTTGGTTCTATAATTTTGTATTTCTTTTAGAAATTGGAGATTTCAAAACTTCTAGTAAAAAATATTCAATTTAATAATATTTAATAAATATATCTTATCAATGATTAGAAATTTTAAATTTTTCACATTATATATTTTAAATTAACTTTATATACCCGAAGAGAATATGAGCTCATGAAAGCCGGAATTATAGCCAGGAAACCGCCTGTTACCGCAACTCCCGATATGCGTATTAAAGACGTTGCCAAGATTCTGGCGGAGAAGAGAATTGGTCTAGTAGTGATTGTGGACAAGGCGCAACCCGACGTCGTGGTTGGCGTGGTTTCTGAACGCGACATCGTTAGGGCGGTGGCTAACAACATAGATCTTAACCAGCCGGTTAAGGAGATAATGACCTCCCCAGTAATAACTGTTGAGGGGGAGGAGCCTATTTGGAACGTGGCTAAGATTATGCGGGAGCACAACATTAGGCACGTAGTTGTCACAAACAAAGGCAGGCTTTACGGTGTGATATCTATAAGAGACATGGTGGCAGAAGAGTCCGTATTAAAGAGTCTCGTGGAGTACGGCACACAGGAGGAACATAGACCAAGCGCTGATTAAGCTTTAATATATGGACTAATTTTTTTCTATGGAGGTAATAGTCGTTGGCTACGATGGCTCTCCACAAGCAAAAAAAGCTCTAGAAAAGGCGAGGAAAATAGCTGAGAAATTCGGCTCTAAGATCTACGTAGTGCACGTCATAGACACAGCCGTTTTATCTCTGTCAGATATGTTCTCCTCGCCGGCGGTGCTCGCCAGTCTTAAAGAAAAGGCTGAGCAACTAATAAAGGAAGCCCTGGCGGCTCTGGGCCCCCGCGCCGAGGGGAAGGTCGTTGAGGGTGACCCGGCGCACGAGATTGTCAAGTTTGCAAGAGAGGTTAACGCGTCGTTGATTATACTCGGGGCAAGGGGACTATCGACGATCAGGAGGATATTGATGGGAAGCGTCTCCTCTAGAGTGGTGCAGGAGTCCCCCATAGACGTATTGATTGTAAAGGGCTAGCGGGCTTGAAGCGCCTCTTTTACCAACGGAGCCGCGGCTATGAGAAGCACCGCGCCGGAGAAAATAAACGCGTAGCGGGGCGAGGCCGAGTATAGATACGCCACTGTCAAGCCGCCCGCGATTGAGCCTAGGTACTCCAAGGCGAGGGTAGTCCCCATGATCTTCCCCCTGTTTTCCGGAGTTATGTAGTCACCCACCAGGGCCCTCCGTATAGACATGGCCACCTCGCCGCCTATCCCAACGATTATAGCCGCGGTGACTAGCGCCACGACGTTAGACCACACCCCAATCATGAAGTACCCCACGGCCATTAGCATAAGTCCCGAGAACAGCGCCGTGACGCGCGGCGCCTTGTCGATAACCGGCATCAAGACGATGCCGAAGAATATGCCAACTGCGGTGGTGGCGCTCTGAATAACCCCCCACGAAGTGTTGTCAATACCTATGACGCCCGTGGCGTAGAGCACGCCAAAGGTCTGCAGAGCTATGCCGGCCAGCGACGTCAAAAACCCCAGGAGAGTTACATAGGCTATGAGGCGAGGTATTGAAAAGAGGCCGCGCCAGAATACATATGACTGGGCCACCTCCCTCATAAGCGCTTCTCTTGTCAACGGCTTGACTTGTATTGTCTCCTGCAGAGCCTTCATACGGAGCACTGCCACCGACGTGGAGATTATGCCGGAAATTACAAAAGAGAGCCGCATCCCCATCAAACCCATGTGGTCAAGCAGATAGCCCCCCACTGGTGGCAGGAAGAGCCAGGGGATCTGGGGTAGCACCGCCGTGAGCATCATCCCCCCTCCCCTCTTCTCCGGCGGTAGCGAGTCCAGCAGTATAGCAGTTAAGGCGGGTTGGTAGAAGTGGAGCGCCCAGTCCACCGCGTAGACAGCCGCGAACTGCCTCCAGTCGTTTACAACGGCGTAGAGAAACTGCACAAGCGCAATACCCCACGTGCCAATAACAATAGACCGCTTCCTACCAATCACGTCGGTTAAAACGCCCCCCGGCAGAATCGTGAGCAACACAGCGAGAGAGCCCAGAGAGCGCACCACGCCTATCTCAATATCCGAGGCCCCCAGCAGGTGCAGATACTTCGACAGGTAGGGAGAAGTCAGCGAGCCAGATATGGCGAATAGAAACCATGAGATTATCATAGCGCCGACGTTTCCCCTAAGCCAGTACGAGAGACCCACGTCGCCGCGGACACTACACCACTTTATAAACAATCCCCCCGCGCCCCGGCGGCATACCAACAAATTTAAAAGGGGGGGATAACCCACCCGCGATGAATAACTGGCTGGTATTCGCCATCGCCTTCGCCGCCACCGCGGCGGTGCTCCTCGCCACCGTGGCCGCCAACGTATACCCCAGAGAGCCCGTACACAAGCCCTACTGGGACAACCCACAGGCTAGGCAGAAAATCATTACAGACGCCTCCTCCATAGGCGTGCTGGCCTCCAGAGGGCAACAGGGGGTTGTGGTGCTGGGGTACAGAGATCAGCTAAATGGCACAAACAGAGCGGAGCTCCTCACTACAATCAAAGAGGTCCTCGACGCGGCCCGGGGCTACACGGTGTACATAGCCCCCTGGGCCACAGACAACGCCACAAAAGCCTACCTCTCCCTGCTCTACGACGGCAGACTCTCACTTGAGGACTACCTAAAAGGCGTGGTGATCAACTCCACAGCCATATCTCCCCGGGTGGAGCAGGCCCTCGCGCTGGCCGGCACAATTGCGCAGACATACGGCACGTATCAACCTCTCGGCGGGGCTCCACAGGCACAGATACCCCCCATATACGTCGCCGTGTTTAGAAACGACACCTCCTACGTGGTTTACGAACCCTTCACCCTAGGCCGCGACCGCACCTACACAGACTGGCTCCAGTGGGTCAAGACAGCCTTCGAAAACCTAAGACAAGGCCAGGGCAAGGTTACTCCATAGGTAGTACACACCTACTGCAAACACATAGCCCACGAACAGCCTCTTTACAGAGCTGGACCCCAGTCGAGGCATCACGTACCTACTCGCGAGGAAAGAGCCGGCGAAGCTACCCAACGCTATAAACACAGCCAACCCCAGCTCCAGCACGCCAAGCCACGCATATGTGAGAGTCGAGGCTAGGACGGTGGGGAAAATAACGCCCATGCTCATCGCCGCCGCGATCTTAGCCTCCATACCGGACACCAGGATGAGAGCAGGTACGAAAATAGTCCCCCCGCCCACGCCGAATAGGGAGGAGACAAACCCCCCTATAAACACAAGCATGTAACCCAGCCACGGCGCCGGCCTACTAGGCCTCTTATTAAGCAACAAAACCACCCCGATAATTATTAGGTAGACTCCATAAACTAGCTTAACCCAATTCCCCGAGAACTTCACAGATATGAAGGCGCTGGTTACCGCAGCCACGACTGAAAACGCCATGTACCTCAACAACAACGACGTATCTATACTCCGCCTGTAGTTATAGATAGAGGTGAGAGACGTCACCACTATAGAAAACAAACTCGCCGCTACCGCGGTTTGGAACTCCACACCAGACAGATTCAACATAGGCACGATAACAACCCCACCCCCCACGCCGATCAGAGGGCCAAGAAAACCCCCCAGGAATCCAGCCAGTACGGCGACCCAATACATTAAACACCAGTACCTACACATATTAAAGTGATGACACCCCAATAGCCAGACAATTGAAGAAACTCGCATGGGCTGAAAAAATATAAACTAGAGCCATGCGATCTACATGGCACGTCGGAAGAAGTACGAAGGCCTCAACCCATTCGTCGCCGCAGGCCTCATTAAATTCAGCGAGGAAGGCGAATTGGAGAAAATTAAGCTAACCCCCAGAGCCGCCATAGTCATATCCATAGCCATAATAGCGGCCTTAATTGCGATAAACGCAGTACTCCCACCACCCTAAACCAGCACGTCCCCCACGCTGGTAATGTAACAACGCCTTCACGCGCGAAAAACCGATCCTCCAAAACTCAACCACTTCGAAGATCACAGGTGAAGACGCCGACGGATGGCTATCGGCAACTTACGGCAGATCTCTGAAGGATCTCAAGTTAGCCTTGTACATAAACACTCCGCCAACATGCCCCTTTTTCCAAGCTACAGAGCCGCCGTGTCTAACCACAACGCCGACCCTACGACGTATCTTGAAGAGTAGAAAGGTGCGGGGGGTGGGATTTGAACCCACGCAGGCCTACGCCACAGGGACCTCAACCCTGCCCCTTTGACCTGGCTCGGGCACCCCCGCCCAATGCCGAATGGACACAGAATTTTAAGTTTTTCACTAGTGGGATCGCAGTTGATCTCTTCGAGACGCCCAGAGCACGCCCCGTCCTAATCTTTAATGGTAAGGAACGTCTCTAATATCCCTAGCAGAGTTTATTGAGAAGAGGATTGTTAAATGGAAATAGGGAAGACTTCGCCGATTTGTTAATACTCTTCTACCCTATCCACATGCACATCCCCCACCTGTGCTACCCATTACGATTTTGTTCTCGGCCATGAGTTTTGACCAGCATTCTGGACATACCAGAGCGGGGCCTCTGTCTTTTATATTGGCTTCTAGAAGTGGGGTGTCCTCCCTGCCGCAGATCGCGCATCTATAGACGGCCATGTGTGTATATGGGTGTGGGAATAAATTTTTTCCCGCTAGAGTCCCAGGGCCAACCCATCTCCTCTTATGTCTGCCACCGCGGCGACGCCGCCGTGCCTCTTTGCCACAAGCGCCGCGACGCCCAATCTGCTGGGGTATTTCACAACTGTGACCCCGGGGCCCTTTTCCCACCCCTCCTCAGCCTGGGCCTCCCACCCGCCTGTCCATATGAAGCGCGGGGCCCAGACGGCGGCGCGGGGGTCCATGCCGTACCAGACGATGTTTTGTATCAGCTGGGCGTATATAGCCGGTCTGTAGTGGCCCGCGCTCGCCCCAAGTGCGTAGATCTCTCCTCCGCGCTCCATGACCACTGCCGAGAGCGTGTGGGCGGGGCGCCTCCACGGAGCGGCTTTATTCAGCCCCTTCGTGAAGTCGCTTGCCCTGTTGTTGAAAGTTACGCCCCACTTCGGATCTGTAAAGCCCGACCCAAAGGGGTAGTAGAGGGACTGGATGGCGGAGACCACGAGCTCCCCGTCCCCCGCGGCTAGGTACGTGGTTCCGGGCGTCGGCTCGGGGGCCTCTGCCTCCCCCAGCTCGAGGCGCCCCGCCAGTATGTCGCCTAGCGGCACCTCGCCGTCGTGTAGATAGGCGTCTCTCGCCCAGTGGGCCCTTCTCAAAGCCGCAATGGTGTTTCTCAGCCTGGCGTAGCTAAAGGCCCCCTCCGCCCTCTCCGCCAGCTTGACTGTCAACAGTACGGCGAACCCCAGGGAGGGGGGCGGAGCCTCGTATATAGTCCAGTCGCCGTATGTTATATACAGCGGCGGCTTGACCTCCGGCCTATATCTAGCAAAATCCTCAACCTCGAAATACCCGTGTAGCAGATCCTTGGCAATATCCTCGTAGAAGACGTGGGGGCCCTCTTTAACCGCCCTCCACAGCCTGAGCAGAGGCTCAATTCTGTAGGGCGCGCCGGGCGCCGCTGGGAGGCTTAGGTAGACGCCCCCGCCCGGATCGGCCTCCAGCACGTCTCTGTACTTCACCACCGCGGAGGCTAGGGAGGGGTGCAGGGTGGCCTCCTCCATGAAGCTGACCGCGATATCCACCACCCTCTCCCACGACAACACGCCGTGTCTCCTATGAAATTCGTGAAGCCCAGCCAAATAGCCGGGCACAACCGCCGACGGAAGGCCTCTGCGTGGCGGGGCTTCTGGCACCCGGCGCGGGGCCCAGCCAAGCCCAAGCACGGCCTCTGTCCTCCCCCCGTCGTGCACCAGGGCTAGGAAGTCGCCTCCGACGCCGCCTAGATGGGGCAGTGTGTATGTCAAAACCGCGGAGGCCGCCGCGGCGGCGTCTGCGGCGTTTCCGCCAGCCTTATAGGCCTCGTAGCCGGCTCTAGTTGCTAGGTAGCTCTCGATGGCTATGGCGAAGCGCTTTCCGAGATACATTATCTATTTAAAAATGTGCTGTATATCAACTTGAACCCCCGGTTCCCCGCCCGCCTGACGCACCCGCGTCACGGGTGTGGGCGTGAGGGCGGAGCCGGTAGGGCCGACCGCATATCTCAACATGGCTCTATAGTCGAGGGGGGTTTGGACGTAATGGCGTAGGTCACCATGGTTACCTCGGGGATTTCTGAAGTTATCCTGCTGGATATCCTCTCGAGGACTTCGTAAGGCACTCTCGACCAGTCGGCCGTCATGGCGTCTTCGCTTTCTACAATTCTTACCGTCACCACGTACCCCTCGGCGCGTCTATCTCCCTTTACTCCCACCCACTTGTCGTCGCCGACTACGGCAAAGGCTTGCCACACCTTTCTCAAGACGCCGGCTTTCGACAGCTCCTCCTCTACTATCTTTGTGGCTTTTCTCACAATTGCCAGCTTTTCTCTGGTAAAGGGGCCTACTACCCTCACCGCGAGGCCGGGGCCGGGGAAGGGCTGTCTGTAAACCACCTCGTCCGGCAACCCGAGGGCCTTCGCAATTTTTCTAACCTCGTCTTTGTAAAATTCCCTAAGCGGCTCCACCAGCTCAAGTTTAAACCATGGAGGCAGGCCGGCGACGTTGTGGTGGCTTTTTATCTTGTCCGCTCCCTTTACCGCCCCGCTTTCCACAACGTCGGGATACAGAGTGCCCTGGGCTAGATACCTGGCGTCTCTGATGCCAGTGACGACTTCGGTAAAGATCTGGGCAAACGTCTCGCCGACGATACGCCTCTTTTCTTCACAGTCGGCTACTCCCTCAAGCTTTTCTAGAAAGCGCTCCTTTGCGTCGACGTATATCACGTCTATGCCTATGGATCTCAGCAGAGCTACGGCTTGTTCCGGCTCTCCCTCTCTAAAGAGTCCGTGGTCTATAAAAACAGCCTTGGCCCTGCCCCCCACGGCTTTGTGCACCAGCACGGCGGTGACTGTGCTGTCTACCCCGCCGCTGACGGCGACAATTACGTGTCCCTCCTTTACTCTTTCTCTTATCTCCTCGACAATCCGGGCAATGTGATCCTCAGGCCTCCAGCTCTCCTTAACCCTGGCAATTCTTCTGGCGAAGTTTTCCAGCAACAAGGCGCCTTTAGCCGTGTGGTTTACCTCTGGGTGGAACTGCACTCCATATATATGCCCTTTCCTCATCGCCGCTATGTAGCCGTTTTCGCTTACCGCCAGGATTTCAAAACCAGGCGGCGGCTCCTCCACGTAGTCGCCGTGGCTCATCCAGACAACCTCCTCGTCGCCCCACCCCTCAAGCAGGGGGTCTCTGGCCACCACCTTCACGAGGGTTCTGCCGTATTCGCCCTTGCCGCGCGCCACCCTCCCCCCCATTTTCTTGGCTATCAGCTGGTGGCCGTAGCATATGCCAAGGACGGGTTTGCCTAGCTCAAATATCTCCATGGGGACATCCGGCGACGGCGACTCGTAGACGGAGCTCGGCCCGCCGGATAGTATCACCGCCTTTACTTCCCCCTCCCTTGCCTTTTCCACCGCGTTTTCCGGCGTTGTTATTTCCGCGTATACCCCGGCGTCCCTTACCCTCCTTGCGATTAGATGCGCGTACTGGCCGCCGAAGTTAACCACCAGGATCTTCTCCACTGGCTCATAAATGTGGCTGTTAAAAAACTATTCAACTGCCAAGACGTCTAGTTCCAGGACTTCTAAGTATGTGTTTAAAATTTCCGAGACGCTGGGTTTCGTCCTGCCGCCGTCTCCGTGGATGAACTCCTTGACGTAGAGGCCGCCTTGGCACCTGACGTATAGCTCAAACACGTGGGGGGACACGAGCCTCCACGCAACCTCGTAGACCATCCTCACCCTCTTCTTCCTTGGGCTCAGCCTCTTTATTCTCCTGGGCGTGAGCTGGGTGACTGTCTTCCCAGACAGCTCGCTCAGCTTGTTGAGCTCCTCGGCGGAGAGCTCCCTCTCTGAGAGTACAAGCGCCCGGTAAAGCTTTACGTCTGTCTTCGCCTTTTCCTTCAGCCGCCTCACCTCCTCTCTGTTGGTAAAGGAGCCGGGTATGAATATGACGTCGTCGTCTCTAAGCGGAGGCACGGAGCCGCGGTACTTTACCGGCTGCTTTACCTCCACCACGAGCTGTCTGCCGGTGCCCAGCATCCTGGCATCGCTGTCCTCCCTACCCGAGACGTGGACGACGTGCTCGCCTCCGCCAAATACGTCTTTCACATATGCAAGCTTCTCGGTAAGAGTCGTCTTTACATCTCCAAATTTCTTTGCCTGCGACACGCGGCGGCTAAGCTTTAGATAGACGCCCCCTATCAACACCGGGTTTCTCTCGACCGAGGCTTTGCCAGTGACGAGGTCGATTCTTACCACGACATTTGGCCTAAGCTTATCTACACGCTTACCGGTAAGATGTCTCAAAAGCTCTTTACCAATCCGCCTATTTATCTCGTGCTTAATTGACTCGCCGGTCGTGATTAGAAACTTCTTAACCACCTGGGACTCCCGGTCAAGCACCTCCCTCGGAATTGTTGTACCAACCGCGAAGCTGTTGAAATCAACTTCCGACAGTAGGGGGAGCACCGCGTCTGCATATTTCTCCACCCCCGTGAGGAGGCCGCCGCATATGTAGCAACTCTCCTCCTCCACCTCAATCCCTACGCTTGCCAGAAACCTTCTTGTCGGCTTGTGTACCTTAGCCAGCGCCGTGAGGTCCCTTACGACGTCTTTTCCCTTTCTGTAATCGTTGACAAGCGTCATGTGGAGTATTGTCTTAATCGCGATCCCCCTCTCCGCGTTCTCCACGCCGTGGCCAAGCTGGGCGAAGAGCCGGCCTAGGCACGAGTCGCAGAGCGGGTACTCTCTAATAACCTCTAGAGCTTTGTCAAGTATCTCCACGGAGGCCAAACCTAGTGGCTATATAACTATTTGCATACCTCTTAGCAATCTGTCCGTCGTTATGTTAACAACCACGACTTGGTGATGGGGCGGCAGCGCTCCGATATTCAAGCCGCAGTCGGGCTTTATCCCCGCCGCCTCCAGCTCTATTACGTAGGTATAGGGCGGCTTGGGGAGGCAACTAGTGACTTGAGATGGGCCCACCACGACGCCAGCTGTAAGGTCTCTACTGCCCTTCTTAACCACGACGCCCTCTTGACGCCCTTGAGAAAAGGCCTTCTTTAGGAAGCCTATTGCCGACTCTTCATCTGGGAATAGTCTCTTTACCCTCTCGCCTACTATCTTTACCACCTTATCAACATCCCTTAGGTAGAAGACAGCCTCTGCGTCTTTCCTGACGCCGTTTGACACCAGCAACGCGGCAACGAGTATTTTGGCGTGTAGGTGAGGCTCCGCCTGGAACTTCGACGTGGAGGTGGTGACTAGGAATCTCCTCACCTGGGCATCCTAAGGCGGAGCTGGCGCTTCAGGGTTTTAGACATCTTCCTCAAATTTTCGTATACTGTGAGCATCTCTTTTACGTCCTTCGGCGTCACGCCGGCGCCCAGCGCGATGCGGCGGATGCGGGAGGCGTTTAGAATATCGGGGTTTTTCAACTCCTCCCTAGTCATTGAGCTGAGGATGGCGCGCCACTTCTTCAAATTTTTCTGGGATAGCTCTATCTGCTCCTCAGATATCTTGGCGGCCACGCCGCCGGGCAGTAGCTGGAAAACTTTACTCAGCGGCCCAAGCTTTAGTAAGCTGTCTATCTGCTTTTTGAAAGTAAGCAGGTCTAGCTTTCCCGATTCTATCTCCTCTAGAACCTCCTCTTCTTCAAACACCGCCTTTATCTTCTCCACGAGGGCGTCGAGGTCGCCCATGCCGAGCACCCTTGCCACGAACTTTCTTGGGTGGAACAGCTCAAACTCGTCTACGTCCTCCCCCACGCCTATGAACTTCACCCTGGCCCCGGTCTTGGCCACCGCCGCCAGGGCGCCGCCGCCGCGGGCTGTGCTGTCCATCTTAGTGATGATTACGGAGTGTATGGGGAGGTATTTCATAAAGGCCTCTGCCTGGGCCGCCGCCAGTTTGCCCACCGTGGCGTCTATAACTAACATAACCTCGTCGGGGCCCACCGCATCGTATATAGCCTTGACCTCCTGTAGCAATGCCTCCTCGTTTCTGTGGCGGCCCGCCGTGTCTACAATAACCACGTCCATATTCCTGAAGTTCTGTACACCTCTCTTTGCTATCTCCACCGCGTCCTTTCCATCCCTCTCGCCGTAGAAAGGCACCCCTATCCTCTCCGCCAGTTGCCTCAGCTGGTCAAACGCCGCGGGTCTTATGGTGTCCGTCTCCACGAGACCCACCTTGTAGCCCCTCTTGGCGAGGTACTTGGCGAGCTTAGCCGCAGTCGTGGTTTTGCCGCTACCCTCGACCCCGAGTAGTAAAACCACGTAGGGCCTCTTTACTGGTTTAAACTCCGGCGTCTGCTCGCCGCCGAGTAGCTTTACCAACTCGTCGTAGAGCACGTATATGAGGTATTCCCTGGGCGGGATGCCGGCCGGCGGCTTCTCCTCTTTTATTCTCTTTACCGCATTTTCGGTAAAGGACTTTACCAAGTCGAGGGGCACGTCGGCTTTTAATAGAGTGCGCTGAATCTCGCGGGAGAGCTCTTGTAGAGTTGCCTCGTCTATATACTCGACGCCTCTTATCTTCTCGATTAGCTTGCTGAATATCTCTGAGAGGGCCTTCACGCAACTAGGCGTGTCTGAGTATTAATAATTTCCGTGTTATGTAGCCGGCGGGGCTTGTGGCTGTTGGTTAAGCGTGGCGTACCAGATATCTACCTGTTTCATGAAGTTTTCGAGTCTGTCAAGCACATATATGCCGTAGTGTGGATATATTTCAAACACAAGCTTCTGGGGCCTCACCGCCGTCCACCTCATCTTTCTAATAAACATCACTCTGAAGACGAAGCCGCGGTACTCCATCAGTTCTAGCTTAATGACGCCGCTTGCGAGGTACTCCTCCACGCCGAATCTACTAATTTTGTTCTCCCCCGTCGGTATTTCGGAAGTCATAAGCGTGGTTATGTCCTTCATTTTTCTAAGCTGAAACACCAGTTCTCTCATGTACTCCCTCACCCATAGGACGTCTGTGTGGGAGGTTATAATGAGAGGCGCTATCGGGTCTATTACCAGTCTCTTTATGCCGAATTTCTTGACGTACTCAGTTATTATCTTGGCTATTTCCCTGGGATCCGCAGTCACCTTCTCCTCCTTGGCGTATGTCCGGAAATGCGTTCTGAGGTCTAGGAAGACTAGCTTGTTCTGGCTCTCCAACGCCTCTAAGTCCCAGCCCAGGGACTCCCTCACGCCCCGCTTCACGTCTTCCGACGGCTCGTCTATTGTGATGTATAGCCCCGGCTCGTCGTAGAGCTCGGCGCCCGTCTTGAGGAACTGGAGGCTGAATATGGTCTTGCCCTGGCCCGCCTCCCCAGCCACTAGGTATATCTCGCCCTTGCGGAAGCCTCCCTGCAGGAGCTGGTCTACATACCAAACCCCAGTCGGCGCTCTGTTGTCGTAGACAGGGTAATAATCCTGGTAGTCATAGCTATACTGCTCCTGATAAGCCATACGCCTCAGGCGGTGGATACAAATATATTTGTTTTGTTCACATATCTATATCTATTGGGGGCCGTGTACTTATCTCAGTTACGTTGCTCCACTATCCGCCACTGCCCCCTAAACTCTAGGTACACCCTCTCCGCTATCCCCAGCCACAGAGACGCCACTTCGTCGTAAGAGGCGGGCTCCACCGAGGAGAGGAAGAGAGCCGAGTCAAAGGCGCCGCGGCGGAACGGGGGGAGGCGGTAGTCCGCGAGGACGAGCTCGCCGCGATCCCCCCTCCTCTCAGCGGCGCGTCTCAACATGTCCAGCGATATGTCGAGGCAGACTACGTACCCCTCCAACACGTCGAAGGCGACGCCCACTCCGCACCCGGCGTCGACTACCCTAGAGCCCACCTGAGAAGCTACTCGCCAATACTTTGCCCTCTGCTCCTCTCCATAAACCTCTTCGTATACGGGGGCTAGGTGTTTATAAAGCTCTAGGATGTGACTAATCTCCATATCAAGACGAGCGAGGCTATTGAGGAGGACGCCGCCGTGAAGACAATCGCCAGGTAGTTGCCCACGTCTGTGAAGTACCCGTAGAGGACGCCGCTTACCAAGAGCCCCAGTCCCCACATGGCGTTAACCACCCCGAGCGACGTGGCGGCGCCTAGCTTAGCCGCCTCGGCCTTGGCAACCACGTCTGCGTATGAAGTAACTACGGCGTACAGCACGGCGCCGGCAAATAGATAGACGCCGCCGGTCATAAACGATATCGCCAGCAGTATCGTGAAGAGGGGGGCTATCAATAGTGTTTTGTGACTTCTGTCGTATATAAAGCCCAGCGCGAGCGACGCTGGGATTTCGGCCACCATCGCGACTAAGTAGAGAAGCGACGCCAGCCACGGCACCTCGGCTAGTCTATACATAGAGAGGGATATGTGTATTATCGAAAGCCCGAGGAGGAACTGCGCCGCGCCGAAGAAAAACACGCCTCTCCCAACCGCAACCCTACCACCTCTCCCAACCGGCTTGACTTTGCCCACTCTATACGCCACGTAGAGGATTAGGAGAGCCACCAGCCCGGGAACGAGGGCGGCTGTGAAGACGGCTTGTGCCGCGTAGCTCATGTACAGCATCGCGGTGGCCATGGCGACCCCCGCAATCGCCCCCACTTGATCCAGCGCCGCATGTATCCCAAACGCCTTGCCGCCGGATCCCCTGCCCCCCGCCCCGGAGATAATAGCGTCGCGCGCAGGCGTGCGCAGGGCTTTGCTAAACCTCTCTAGGAACACGAGGCTGGCGACTTGCCACACGTCTCTGGCGAATGCCAGGCCCGCCACGGCGGCTACCTGCAGTCCGTATCCTAGGAAGGTCTCCAGCCAGTAGCCGCCCCGTCTATCTGCCAGCGGACCTGTGGCGAACCGGGCTACGTAGCCCAAGGCGTCTCCCAGGCCGAAGACAAAGCCAACAAACGCCGCCGTCGCGCCCAGTTGGTATAGATACTGGGGAACCACGGCGCGCATGCTTTCATAAAGCCAATCAGCGAAGAGAGATACGAGACCTAGTAGAAGGATTAGCTTGAGATTCACGCAAGTCGTTTAATTGGTGTATTAACGTTTTGCCCCAGCACCTCTCTGGCGACGGCGATGGGAATCAAAGTCGCAAGGAACATTGCGGTGGCGATATCTATGTTTATTACGTACGCCTCTTTCGAAGGCACTGAAAAGTAAATGGGTCCTAGAGGGGTTTTGTAGTATACATAGGTGCTAAAGTTTGTGAGTACCGTTCCCGCCACAGTGGGGGCTATGGCCGATCCAAAATTGCGAAACACGGTGTTGATACCAGTGGCGGCGCCCAGTCTCTGCCTAGGTACCGAGAACGTGAGGAGGTTGATGAGCGACACGTTCAGAAAGGTGAGTCCTATGAAGCCCAGTGTCATGTATGTAATTAGGGTCCACAGACCGCTGTATAGATGCGCGGCAGATAGCTGATAGCCGGCCACTGCGAAGGCGACGCCCATCGCCGCTATTTTCCTGGCGCCTAGCCTCCACATAAACCTACCGGCTAGGGGAGCAACAATTATCTGCACCGCGGCTGGCGGCAACATGTACAGACCAGTCTGTAGTATAGTAAGCCCGTAGCCGTAAGGCGGCGGCATCTGAAAGAGGTACGACATATTTTGCGAATTCATTTGAAATGCATATGCCACGATGAATATGGCAAGGGTGGCTGCAATTACATTTCGATTAAAGATATCTCGAGGGATGAAGGGATCGTTGGTAGTTAATTCGTGTAAAACAAATACGACTGCCGACACAGCCGATAGGATAAACAGAGACAGCACCCTAGGGGAGTACCAGCCCCAGTCAGGTCCCTTTGATATTGCTAGGAGAAGAGAAACCGCCATAGATGCGAATAGTCCTATCCCCAGGAGGTCTATTCTCCGCGGCGTTTTATATCTACTTTCCCTTACGAACATTACTATGGAGAAGGTGAGTAGGGCGGCTATTGGAGTTGCTGTGTGGTAAGTTGCTCTCCACCCGTAGTTCTGGGCAATATAGCCGCCTACGGGCAACGCTATGATTATCCCAACGCCAAACATAGCACTGACAATCCCCTGGGCCGTGGGCACCATATTAGGCGGAAACTCCTCCCGGATGAGGGAGAAGGCGAGGGGGAACATCGCCATTCCAAGGCCTTGAATTGCGCGGGCTAGTAGCAACAACTCGAAACTAGGCGCATATCCCGTGAAGGTAACCGCAAATACGTACGCCACCATAATTACGGACAAAACCTTCTTCTTGCCGTACATATCGCCGAGGCTTCCGAAAACCGCGGCGCTGATTGTGCCCGAGATTAGGTAGATAGTTAAAATCCAGGAAGCGTCAGCTGGCGTGATGTTGAACTCCGCCTGTATCCTGGGGAGGCTGGGCATCAACATAGCCTCGGTGTACATCACAAGTAGTGCTACGGAGCCGAGAAGCGGCGTTATCCTCCAGGCGTATTTAACGTCGTAGCTATCCACGGCGCCTTCTGCGCAAAGCCATGGCTATCCCCGCCAAGACGAGCACTATAGTCAGCACCAGTGGTACAACTACGAACATATCCAAGCCGCCTCGCACTTCGATAGGTATGTTTACATACTGCAGAGCTGGCGTAAAGACTCCAGTTTGGTTCCAAGTCAGCACCAGCGTTAAGGTGTAGATGCCGCTAACCGCCTTGTCGGAAACATCAAGTAGAAACGCGGTGCTGGCGGTGGCGCCGGGAGGCACATCGCCTAATATTCTCACTCCAGCCGTAGCGGCGTCAGCTATGTTTGATGCATGTAGTTCAAATACCTGCGATGGCGCGAGGGAAATCCTTACGTTCCTCGCCTCCTCTGGACCCAGGTTTGTGACGTTTATCATTAAAACAGCCGTGGAGCCGGGGGCGACGTTGTAAACCCTATAAGTAACTTTTAGAGGGTCTTTTCTGCCGATCTCTAACAGTCCCCGCGCCGTGGAGCCGCCTCCCTCCCAGCTGGCTAGTGCAACAACATTGTAGTTTCCCGGGCTCAACTTGGACGCGTCGATATAGAAGGTGAGAGTTACTGGAGAGCCGGGGGGTAGGTAATCGAGAGTGTAGCTCTGCCGGCCTATCGTGGAGTTAAGTAGAGTAACCGTGACGTTGCGCGCGACGACCGGCCCTGTGTTAATTACCTGGACGTTTACCTGGGCCACCGGTGTCCCCTCTAAAATCTTTGGCGGCGTCACTAAGACGTTTTGAATTACTACATTTGGTTGGCTGACTGTAATGTAGTATGTGTAGCTAATACCGTTTATCGACACAGCGACGGGGTATCTGCCAGGCGGGTAGCCGTCGGGTATTTGTATTACTAGGTATGTGCTGTAGGGCTGGCCTTGAGGCATATAGGGCACGTAGTAGCTTGAGGGGGTTAGGAGGGTTAAAGGCGTTGAGATTGAAATATTGACGTTTCTTGCGTTAAATGGAGACACAACAGTAAGTGTGCCGGAAATCAAAGCACCGGGGTAGGCCACGGGTGGGTTAAAAACCGCCGCAACATTAAACTCAGGTCTTAAAACCTCGTAGTGGAGTGTGTAGAGAGTCCCGGCCACAGATATGTTGATTGGGTATACACCCGGCTTAGCATCTCTAGGTATTTCAAAAATAATGTTAAACGTGGCGGGTGACTGCGGTGCGATAAATGGAATAGCAGATGAGGTGCTTGTGATTGCTTTAAAAGGCGTGTAAACCTCCACGCCTACGTTTGACATAGTGTAGTTTGTGGCAATTACAAATGTGGCTTGTGTAAGCGATCCGGGATAGCCCTGCGGTGGGTTAAAAACCGCGTTGATGAACAGCCCACTCCGCGGTATGTACAAGTCTGCGTATTTAATAATACATGTGCCAGAAAAATAGCAAACCTCAACTGGAATTCTTACCTCTCCCTGTTTAGTTATCAATAGCTGGACAGGTAGCTGAAGTTGTGTAAGTACTGGAACAGCTACCACTCCACCGGCTAGAACTTTCACACCATCGCCGTCTAGCACCTGTACTGTGACGTTTTGCAACGGCGCGGGGCCGCCTTGCGAAATTGCCAGAGTTACTAGAGTAGGAGATCCCGGGATCGGTTGCTGGCTGGGAGTTGCTAACACGTTGACCTCGGCGCCGCTCACTACGGGCAACTGCACTGTCTTTCTAAAAACAACAGAGCCAGCGTACCCCGACAAGCTACTTAAGGCGATCTCCAGCGTAGCATTATAGAAACCCGGTCTTAAGTCCTTAGATAGTGCAAAGTTTAGGAGACAGGTGGAGTTCGACTTTGGAGGCACCACGGCGTCGCATGAAAGCGACGAATTAAGGAACCGAGACACGACACTTCCATTTATTGAAACGCGGACCTTTAAGAAATCCGCCGTTGGGTTAAAAAGCAATACAGGCAACTGCACCGCTTGGCCCGTTAAATAAGACGTCGGCCTAGGCACCACGAGGGTGGAAAAATCAAACGGGAGAACTTCTATGTCTACACTCGACTCCGCTGAGCGGGTAAGTGTGTAAGCCGTAACTCGAATTCTGTAGTAGCCGGGGCGGGCATCTAAAGGTACTTGAACCAAAGAGACGAAAGTCGCCGGGACTCCAGCAGAGATTTGCTGTACCTGAATAGTTGACCCCGTCAAGACCTTAAATGGAGAGTCTACATCTACATAGACATTGGACAGCGGCTGAGCAGAGACAAGGGTGATGTAGAGCTGGACCACGGAGCCCGGGTAGATATATGGCGGGGAGTATGACAACACCAGATTAAACTGTGGCTGTTGTAAAGCGGGATTTGTCTGGGCTAACACAAACGCTGTGAGAAAAACCATCAGTATTATCCGATATATCGGAAGCATAAAGCCAAAACTGATACACTATAAAAATTTTGAAAGTGCGCAATACCGCCACAAGCTTTTTCATTGAATAGAAAGGCGCCGGGGGTGGGATTTGAACCCACGCCCCCGAACGGGGACGGGCTTAGCAGGCCCGCGCCTTGGACCAACTCGGCCACCCCGGCTGTTGACACCCAACATCACGGTTTTAAATTTTTCCCCCCACGACAATCCTCGTTACGTATTAAACCATGTGGTTTGTTTTAGGCCGTGATGACAATGTTTCCGGATATACGTGTCCGGAGTGGCCAGGGCTGACATACGTACCAGACTCAGGTTACTTATCTAGACGTAATCTTGTACAAGAACATGCGTCTGGCGCAACCGCTGAAAATCAAGGCGCCGGGGCCGGGATTTGAACC
>NZ_JBMFKV010000012.1:0-22156 GCF_049971835.1 Pyrobaculum sp. | reverse complement strand
GGCGTCGTTTCTGTAGAGAATCACCGCCTTCTTGACGCCGAGTTTGTTGAGTAGGTCGGCTATGGCTACGGCTTGGGCGAAGTCTGTGGGGACTATTCTATATACCCAGTCGTTGGGTATGGCTAGCAGGGGGGAGGTGGAGGAGGGGCTGAAGATAATTATCTTGTTCTGGTCGGCGAAGGACTTAACTGCGCTGACCTCGCCGCTGGCCATGGGGCCTGCAATAAGCCGAGCCCCCTTGGCGTATAGCGTCTGCACCTTCTGCAAAGCCTGCTGCGGGTTTGTGCCGGTGTCCTCAACCAAAAGCTCAAACTTCACCCCGGGACACATCTTATTCGCATCTTCGACAGCCAGCTCGACAGCATTCCTCACACCAATACCATAAGACTGCAAACCTCCAGTCAAAGGCAGAGCGGCTCCGATGTAGACCGTTTTCTTCTGTTGCGTCGGGCTTGGCGTGGTGGTTGTCGGCGTCTGGGTCGGGGTTGTCTGTGTAGTGGTTGGCGTTGGCGTCGGGGTGGTTGGTTTACTGGTTGGAGTTTGTTGGCCTCCGCCTGTGGCTAAAAGGGCCGCGATTGCCAGTATTACCACTACTGCGACTATTATACCTATATACAGGTTTTTGGATGCCATGAGAGGCGGATGTAATGCATATAAATATTTTGGCTATGTATATATAAATACATATAGTATATAGTTCGGCCATGCAATAAAGCTTATTTATAATTCCTTTCCAAGGCTGTATGGAGTTATTTGTTAACATTGACTACCCGACACTTGCGAGGGCTGTGATATTTTCCAATATCTACGTGCTCCTGGCGCTTGGGCTGAATTTAACCTACATCACAACGAAAATCCCGTCTTTTGCACACGGCGACTTGGCCACAATAGGCGCCTACGTCAGCTACCTCTCTATTGTTTTTCTATTTACACAACTTGGAGTACCAGCTAATGTATACCTGACCATTCCAATTGTTGCTCTAGCTACTGGCGCCGTTGCGGTGCTGTCGTACGTAGCTGTGTTTAGACCTATGATTAGGAGGGGGGCCGGTATCACGCCTTTGATGATTGCGTCGTTTGGATTGCACTTTGTGTTATTTGCCTCGGTTGCCATAGTCGCCGATTATGTACAGAACACGTTTAAGGTGCTGAGTAGAAACGTCCTACTTGCGAGGTGGGAGTTTGTGTGGCCTGGCACAGATCTCCTAACCTCTGTAATGATCAACTCGACTATCATGGTGGTCGTGGTAACGGCGTTGCTCTACATACTGCTGTATAAGTCTCGCTATGGTATAGTCATGAGGGCTAGTATTGATAATCTCTACCTAGCTAGGGCTGTTGGGATAAATGTGGAGAGGGTATTCGCAGTGGCTTGGCTCCTAATCGGCGCGGTGACCGGCATCGCCGGTATCTACATGGCAATGTTCTTCCCAATGACCGAGGAGCTGGGGTGGCTTAGGCTCGCCGTTGTGTTCGTCGCCTCCGTGGTTGGGGGGTTGTCTAACATCTACGGGGCGGTACTAGGCGGCTATGTCGTCGGTCTAAGTCTCGTCCTCGGCGCGGCGTATATTCTGACTCCCCTGGGGGTGCCCACCGAGTTCCAGCTCGCCATACCGTTTGCCTTCGTGATAGTAATACTGCTATTCGCGCCTCAGGGCTTGGCTGGAATAGTTTCAAAAATCGTTGAGAGGGGAAGGAGATGATTCTCCAACTGGAGCTGGGATCTCTTGAAGTGCTTCTTAGAGAGACTGCAGTATTCATCGCGATTTACGGTATATATGTATTGAGCCTAAATCTAGAGGTTGGATACCTCGGCCTTCCCCAGTTCGGCAAGGTGATGTTCATGGCGCTGGGGGCGCTTGCTGTTGGGGGAATTGCGACAAAAATTGCGCTGTTAATCTACGGGGGGACTATATCCGCCCAGCTTAACATATCTCCCTTATCAGATCTAGACACGTACTGCTCTGCTTATCAGTACCAAACCATAGATATAATCAACAATATATTTACTTCTGCGCCGCTACACGGCGTGGGGTTTTTCCTGTTGTCGTTAATTCTAGCCGCGTTGCTAGGAGGGGTATTCGGGATTTTAATGGCGGGACCTGCCTTGAGGCTACGCGAGGATTATCTAGGCATTTTGCTTCTAGTAAGCGCGGAGATGGTTAGGGTGGTTGCCACATATACCCCGCAGGTGGCTTGCGGAGTCTTCGGAGCCGTGGTGCCCGATCCCTTTGCCTGGGTGGGCACCAACCGCCGGCCGTGGGTGTATCTAGCCGTTACGATTCTATTTCTACTAATTGCGATGTTTATACTTGAGAGGTTGGCCAACTCGCCGTTTGGCCGCGCTCTGAGGGCAATCCGCGACGCCGAGACCGCGGCTAGGGTGTTCGGAAAGGACGTGGTGAGGTACAGGATAAGAGTTTTGAGCACCGCCTCTGCGCTGGCCGGAATCGCCGGGGCGCTTTTCGCCTTTTACAACGACTTCATTAACATGAACATGTTTGTGCCGTACTATACGTTTATTGCCTGGACTATGCTTATCATAGGGGGGATGGGTAATAACTACGGCGCACTTTCGGGCGTCGTCGTTTACTATATCATTGATAGAGTTCTTAGTATCTACAAAGAGGGTATTAGGCAGATTGTCAATGTCGATCCAGTATTCTTCCAGTACATAATACTAGGCATTATAATAATACTTGTGCTTATGTTTAGGCCTCAGGGCCTCGTTGGTGAGAAGCCGGCAAAGACATTAAAAAGGCGTGTTTTAGAGAAGTTGCGCGGGGAGGCGTAAATATTTATATAGCCGGTTCTTTGTGGCACCCATGGCAGTGACGATAGACCCAAAGACGTTCTATGCAAATCCGCCGCCTGGGAAGCCTTTCTATGTGAGATTCGAGGTGCCTGGCGACGTGGCTGAAAAAGCCCTCGAGATACTATCCATAGCGAAGCAGACTGGGAAGATTAAGAAGGGCACTAACGAGGCTACGAAGGCCGTCGAGAGGGGGTTGGCGAAGCTGGTGCTGATAGCTGAGGATGTGGATCCCCCGGAGGTGGTGGCTCACTTACCGCTGTTGTGTGAGGAGAAGAAGGTGCCTTACGTATATGTGCCTTCTAAAGAGAAGTTGGGGAAGGCCGCTGGCATCAACGTGTCCGCGGCTGCGGCAGTGGTGATAGAGCCCGGTCAAGCCGCGGGAGATTTAGAGGCCTTAGTATCGAAAATTAACGAGATTAGAGCCAAACACGGTCTAAACGCGATACCTGTACCCGCTGGCGGTAGGAGGTAAATAGGCGTTTTTAGGACTGTCTCTTCTGCTGTTTTCTTACCCAGGCTAGCTTTCTGGGGTTTCTCTTAAACCTCGTTGCGCTTACGAAGCACTTTCTGCTACAGTATCTCACCACTGTGCCGTCTGTCCTAACGTACATTATGCCGTAGCCGGGCGGTATGTCGGCCCCACAGAAGGCGCATTTGTGGATTTTCATCTTGCCGTTATTCTACGGGCTTCTCTTTCAGTCTCCCTAAGCATTACAATATCGCCGAGCCTCACGGGCCCCTTTACGTTTCTGGTTAACACCCTTCCCTTGTCGCGCCCTTCGAGGATTTTTATCTTGACTTGCGTAACCTCTCCTGCCACCCCCGTCCTCCCGAGTATCTGCACCACCAGCCCAGCGACCGCGTCTTCATACGGCGAGAACTTTACCTCCTCCGTCATGGCTTTGTGGTGTAGGTGCCTTATTTAAAGTTTTCTAAGTATTTATAGCTTGGAATTAATTAGCCCGTGGATCCTCTTAAGCCACCTAAAGAGGAGTTCACGAGGGTGCTCAGCGAATTAGCGCGTGAACTCGGCCTTGGGGATGTGCCGGAGGTGGAGAGGACTAGGCGTTTCGGCTTCTTCTCGGCTAGGTTTCACAAATATAGAGTAGACCCACGCCGCCTTGCAGAGGCCGTCGAGGTCTTCAAGAGCCGTCGCTTTGAGTACCTTACGGGGCTCTCCGTAGAGGGGCTCTACGTCAACGTCGATGTAGATGTGAGTAAAGTCGGCGAGCTTGTTTTCGACGCCGTGGCGAAGATGGGGAGGAAGTACGGCTTTTCTGAGGAGTGCTCCGGGGGCTCCTTCCTTGTGGAGCACACATCTGCAAACCCCATACATCCACTGCACATTGGACATGGAAGAAATGCCATACTCGGAGACTCTCTTGCACGTCTATTGAAGTTCTGCGGCAACAAGGTGGAGACTCATTTCTATGTAGATGACTGCGGCGTGCAGGTCATGTACGCCGCAATAGGCTACGAGACCGTCAGAGAGGAGGTTGGGAAGTTGGCGGAGAGGGCGAAGCCCGACTTAATAATTGGGCAGATATACTCAGCCACAAACGCCGTCGCCGAGGTGGGGAGGCTTAGGAGAGAACTGGAAAAAGCCAGCGATGACGAGAAGAAGAGGGAGATCTTGGCGCAGATAGATGAGTGGATGGCTGTGCTGAAGCGGTTGCTTGACGGCGAGAGGGAGATTATTTCAAAAATAGTGGAGCGGCTGGGACAGAGGGATGTGGCCGGGGAGGCCGTGGAGCTGAATAGACGTTACGAGCTGGGCGAGCCCGACGCGAGGAGGATCGTGAGGGAGGTGGTTGACTTGGTCCTCAAGGGACAGAGGGAGACCCTAGCCCGGCTGGGCATCGAGATTGACAAGTGGGATTACGAGAGCGAGATAGCCGTGTGGTCCGGCGAGGCGGCTAGGGTGGTTTCGGAGCTCCAGAGGAGGTGGCCTCAGTACGTGGAGAATAAGGGAGGCGCCGTGGTCTTCCGCGCCGATAAGTTCGTCGAAGACTTCCAACTGTGGGACTTGCTGGATCTGCCTAAATTTATCCCGCCTGTTACATTGACTAGATCTGACGGGACCACGTTGTACGTGACGAGAGACGTGGCCTACGCCTTGTGGCAGACTAGACAGGGCTTTGACAAAGTTATAAGAGTGGTGTCTACAGAGCAGACGCATGAACAGGCGCATGTGCGCATCATCCTCTACGCCCTCGGCCACGAAGACGCCGCCAGGAGGGTGATCCACTACGCGTATGAGATGGTGAATTTACCAGGTGCGAAAATGTCGGCACGTAGGGGGCAGTACATATCCCTCGACGAGATTCTTGACGAAGCTGCGGAGCGGTCGGCGAGTCTCGTAAAGGAGAGGAATCCAGAGGTCAGCGGAATAATCGCCGAGAGAGTGGGCGTCGGCTCTGTGAGATACGCATTCCTCTCCACCGGGCCGCGTAAGCCTATTGAGTTTAGGTGGGACGCGGTGCTGAACCTCAGGCAGAACTCCGGAACCTTCCTCCAGTATACATACGTCAGGGCCTACTCCATACTTGAAAAAGCCCAGGTGATCGGCAGAACCCCCGTGCCTGGGGGTATATTACCCGAAGAGCGCGACTTAATTCTAAAAGTCGCCGAGTGGCCCAGCGTAGTTAGAGAGTCAGCCCGGTCGCTGAGGCCGGACTACGTAGCGGAGTTTCTCGACGGCCTAGCCCTCGTGTTTAACAGCTACTACGAGAAAGCTCCCGTGCTCAAGGCGGAGGAGCCTGTGAGGAGTTTTAGACTAGCTTTGGTAAACGCCGTGAAGACTGTGCTGGAGGCCGGCTTCTACATCTTAGGCATCCCAATACTCACAAAGATGTGAACAGCGTAATAGGGAGGGCTGGGGAGTGCATAGCTGAGGAATACCTCAAGACAAGGGGGTTCCTCGTCTGGAGGCCGGGGGATTTCATACGCCTTTTGGAGGTGGTTCTGGCGTACAGCGTAGTCTCCGGCGAGTGCAGAGAAGAGCCTAAAGAGCCGATTACGTTGGCTATACCCACGCCTGTTGGCTACGTGTCTGTCACCTACTGGAGGGGTAGGTGTCTTTCAGAAGGCGCTAGGACAGCCACGCCGCTGGAGGCCAGCCTCTACGCGCCCTGTCTAAAGAAATGTGTCGAGGAGGCAATTGACAGGCCTCTTCTCCATGTCTTGTCCAGCGCCGCCGCTGAGTTGTTGCAGTACAGAGCCGCCCTGAGAACCGTAGATCTCTTCGCATTTAGAGACGGCGCTCTGTACGCGGTGGAGGTGAAGACGAACTCCGGCAAACTCACAGAGAGCCAGTTGGAAAAAGCCTCTGTTTTGAGGAGGTGGCTTAAGCCGCTGGTCGTCCGCGTATATCTCCAAAATCCTCTTGTTGAGATAAGGCCCCAATAACCTGCGCCGTCTTTTCTAGACAGACGACGACGTCCCGCGCCAAGAACTCCCGGGTGGCGCTTGACAGCGCGCTGTATATCTCGTCGCGGGATAGAGCGTAGGCCAAGGCTAGAAACTTCGCAAGCACGTACTCCCCGCTCCTCTCCACAATCTCCTCCATCTTTCTCCACCCCTCAGCCCAGCTGTCGACGCCTAGGAGCTCTAGGCAGAGCTGCGCCAGGGCTTTGTAGTCCTCTTGCTCTAGTGCCCTCCTGATTTTATGTCTCGGTAACTCCTTCATCTATGAGTATGTTCTCCTCCTTAAAGCCCATTTCTATTAAAAGCTTCTTAATCTTCTGCCGGTGATCTCCCTGTATTTCAATCCAGCTATCTCTAATAGTGCCCCCAGCGGCGAGTCTTTTCTTAAGCTCCCTAGCCATATCCTTTATGCCTAGTTGCTTCGCGTCTTCTGAATTCCCGAAGTCTACAATTGTTACGTAGTGCCCCCTTCTATTTTCAAGCCTAATCCTCACCAGAGCCTTCTCCTTGGTTATTGTCTGCATCAGCGCATCCTCATCAGAGCCACCTAACAGTTGGTCGATAATGTCTTCCGCATCTTGACCTGGGAGTTTTATCTCCATTCCGCCCCTACTCTTCTCACTGGTATTTAAACGTTTTCCTTGACTAAGGGGCTTAGCTCCACATGTACCCTCCTCACCACGGCCACGGGAGCGTTTATAAAGACCGCCAGGTACCGGGCTCTGAAGGGCTTGTCCACACACTCTACTACATTTTCCCGATCTGTCAACTGAAGCTCCACCGGTTTAATCAGCACGTAGGGAGCCAGCTGTGTGTCTATCGGCTTGGCATAGCTCTTGTATATACACGAAAACATCCGGCGGCGTCTAGCCACCACGAAGCCAGCGCCGAAGTCGCCGCCTGCCTCCACAAGAGCCACGTAGGCCTCCCAGGGAGGCGTCAGGCCCTCTATCTTAACCCCCTCTATAACATACCTAGAGCCGGGGGCGACCGCCAAGTCAATCTCACGTTTTACGACCCAGGGGGCGTTTATGGCTTGTATCTCGTATTTATCGTCTGGAGTTTTCCTGGCCCCGTATGTTTTGACGAGCTCGGCCGGCGTTGGGGCGAAGACTTCCACAACTGTTAAAATTCTCGGCTTATTTACCTTTATGGTTAAGCTAACCACCCCGCCGAAGAGCCCCAAGGAACTTGGATTTGACGAATTTCCCGCTATTGGCATAATCGGCGGGAGCGGCTTGTACGACCCTGGCATTTTTGAAAACGCTGTGGAGGTGCAGATACACACCCCCTACGGCCTCCCCTCAGACAACGTCGTTGTGGGCCGCGTATCGGGGCGTGTTGTGGCGTTTCTCCCGAGACACGGCAGGGGGCATAAATACCCGCCTCATAAAATACCGTACAGGGCGAACATATATGCGCTACACGCCCTAGGCGTTAAGTCGATCATCGCCGTCAGCGCAGTAGGCTCGCTGAGGCCGGACTACGCCCCCGGCGACTTCGTAGTGCCGGACCAGTTCGTGGACATGACTAAGGGGAGGGAGTACACCTTCTACGACGGGCCTAGGACTTGCCACGTGCAGATAGGGCTGGAGCCCTTTACGCAAGAAATTAGACAGGTACTGATAGAGACGGCGGGTAAGTACAACAAGACGCATGACGGGGGGTGCTATGTCTGTATAGAGGGGCCTAGGTTCAGCACAAAAGCCGAGTCGAGGATTTGGAGAGAGGTGTTTGGCTGCGACATCATTGGCATGACGCTGGTGCCCGAGATAAACCTAGCCCGCGAGCTTGGCATGTGCTATGGCTTAATCGCCCTAGTCACCGACTACGACATATGGGTGCCGCACCAGCCTGTAACAGCCGAGGCTGTTGAGAAGATGATGATAGAGAAGCTCGGCATCATTAAGAAAGTGGTGGCAGAGGCTGTCCCAAAGCTACCCGCCGAGATACCTAAATGCGGCGAGGTGCTGAAATACGCCTGTGTCTAAAATTTATATATCTCAGCCTTAGAGTGCCCTATGTCGACTAAATACGTCGAGGCGGGCGAGCTCAAAGAGGGGTCCTACGTCGTCATCGACGGCGAGCCCTGCCGCGTCGTGGAGATCGAGAAGTCGAAGACCGGGAAACACGGCAGCGCCAAGGCGCGTATAGTTGCGGTGGGGGTGTTCGACGGAGGGAAGAGGACCTTGAGCCTTCCAGTTGATGCACAGGTGGAAGTCCCCATCATCGAAAAATTCACCGCACAAGTCTTATCGATGTCCGGCGACGTAATTCAGCTGATGGATATGCGCGACTACAAGACTATTGAAGTACCTATGAAGTACGTCGAGGAGGAGGCCAAGGGGAGGCTTGCCCCCGGCGCGGAGGTAGAGGTCTGGCAGATACTAGACCGCTACAAGATAACTAGAGTTAAGTAGTTTTTACTGCTCGGCGTGTTGCGGTGGGGGCAAGGCAAAAAGGTAGTAGCTATCCTCACCGGCTATCTCTCTCAGTATCCTCTCGGTGATGAGCTCCACTATGTCAATCCCGGCTCTCTGCTTCACGTCTTCGTAAGACGTGAATGGGCGCTTCTTCCGCTCCTCTAGTATCTCCTGGACCTTCTTCTTTCCTATGCCTTTCAACAGCTCTAGGCTATGAAGTTTGAGTGTTATTGGACCCGCCTCGTTTAGCCACTTCACAAATCTGCCTTCCTGTTGCTCCACTATTTTCCTCACTACGGCGTTGAGGTTCTCCCGGCCCTGCGGCTGGAGGTCGTCGTACTTAATCCTCCTAACAATTTTATCTACTTTGTCTCTCTGGCCCTGCCCCACGTATACCCTCTCGCCTATCTCAACCACGGCTCCCTTCTTAAGCGTCACTTCTAACAACGTGAAGTGATCCTCGCCGACGAGGTGGGCGTATGATACGTCGTGTGGAAACTCTCTCCTAATTTTAGGAGGTAGTTTATACACCGCCACCTCCGGCGGCAGTATGTCAACTACATATGCGTACTCTTCTCTCCGGCCTCTCATTGCCCAGTTAGTAACTTGAAGATTTCTCTCAACTCGCTGTCTGAGTACTCCCTCCTTTCGAGATGCGACAACACGGTTCTCAGCTCCTCTACGCTGTCTATCGAGAGGTTTACCAACTGTATCGCGGTGATTCTGGCAAATCCAAACTTCTCTACTAACTGCTTCACCAAGCTTTCGGCGTTCTCCCGCGTCCTCTTTGTCACTTTTTCTAGGTAGTCAAGCGTCTTTCTCTGCTCCTCCGACAGCTGAGTTGTGGCGGCTACCTCCCTCAGTATGGCGAGGGCACTGGCATGCGGTACCTCTTCAGACTTGCGGATTTTTTTAACGCTCACTGCCTAGTGTGTACACCACTTTATAACTTATACGCCCCTTACCACGGTGTTAAAGTTTAATAACCGGTGGCTATCCCGGGGGCATGGTTAAGAGGACACACGGCTACCGCTACAAATCTAGGAAACTACTTAGAAAAAAGCCTAGAGAGAGGGGGGCCCCCGGCCTTTCGAGGCTGTTATACGAGTACAAGCCAGGGGACCAAGTTGTTATAGATATAGATCCCACCTACATATCCAACGCCCCACACAGACGCTACCAGGGCAAGGTCGGCGTAGTTGTCGGCGTCCGGGGCAGGGCGTATGTAGTAGAAACCTACCTAGGTGACAAGAAGAAGGTTATTATAACGACGCCGGAGCACCTAAGGCCGTATCAGGGGGGTAGCTGAGCGTCCTCCCCACCTGTGTAGTGTATCTGTAACTGGTAGTAGAGCTTGTCTAGGCCATCCCCCGTCTTAGCCGAGACGAATATCGGCTCCACGAAGCCGCCCATGTTGGCGACAGATCTCAGAATCTCCTTCTCGTAGCTAGGCAGGTCTATAGACTCTAGCAGAGTCTCGGGATCCTCAGACCAGTTGGTGATGTTGACAACCGCCTCTTCCGTGAGGAGATCTGCCTTATTCACCACTAGAATCTGCGGCTTCTTGAACCTTATCCGGCTTGAGAGCGCCAGCAACATGGTGGTGGCGAAGCCGTCGATAGTCTGTATATACACGGCGTCTGCCACGTACACCACTAGAGAATGCGTATCTGAAAGCTTCTGTACCAAGTAGGCGCCGCTTTGTCTAAAGGCGAAGAGCTCCATTTGGCCGGGAGTATCTATTAAGTATATCGGAGCCCCAACTACTTCCATCTCCTCTTTTATCCTCTCCGCCTCAGTTACCACCATGTCAACCGCCGCTATTATAGAGGCGTTGGGCCCCAGCTTGTACTGCTTCATTACCTTCCTCGCGCTTACCCTATCTCTAATATCTATGTCGGGGACGTAGGGCAGGTACTCCGCCGCCGGGTCTAGGTTCACAACCCCCACGTCGAATCCCTGTTCCTCCATCCATGTAGATAGGGACGCGACTAGGGTGGACTTCCCCGACCCCGCCGTCCCGATAAAAAATACCGTGTACATCACCTATGTGCCTCTCTAATCACGGCGGCGACCTTGGCGGCTAAAACACGTATCTTCTCGCTACTCTCAACCACCACGTAGCCCTGTAGCCTCTCCTCATACCACAGGGGGGGATATCTCTTTCCTGGATAAACCTGGAATTTGTAGCCAAGCTTCTCAAGGGCCTGGGCCACCTCTTGCAACGTTGGCCTATTCACAGCTAGGCTTTTAGGTAGTAGCCTCCCCTTGGAGCGGGGGGTGGCCGAGTCTAGGTATGCAAGCCAGAGGATTCTTCCGCCTTTTTTCTTCATTCTACAAGTACTGCGTTTACGGCGCCGTCTTGGCCGGGGCGGGAGGTGACCACTGCCCTGCCCACCTCCGTCTGGATAACCGCGCCCTTGACTATGTAGTTACGTCGTGCAAAATCTGGATTCGCCGGAGTTGAGACGATGGACACAATTTTAGCTTTTACACTCCGCCTCTCCTTAGGCAGATAGACGTTGGCGTACCTCGCCTCTCTCAGCCTCACCTTGAGATTGCCGCCTCTCACCCTCTCCACCACTCTTACGTCGGCCTCGCCGAGTTTTGGAATCTGAGGCGGGCCGCCGCCTAGGGCCTTTTTCTTAGTTTTTCTAACTTTTCTTTTTTTGCCGCCAGAGGGCTTTTTCAGATCTCCTCCTTTGTAATAGGCGCCTAGTTTCACGGCTTTTGTTAACGTTGGGGTATTTAAATTCTAGCCCACATGTGCCGTTGGGTAATATTCCAGTATTGGAGGGGGGAACCTTATTAAATAGGGGTCAACAATTGCTTTAATGAGGCGTATTGGTCATGCTCTTCACTACTCCCGTCTGGGGAACCTCGTGGTGAAACTCTCGGAGGTTCCCCCCCTCTACGTAAATATATACACATACACGATGAAAAAAGTTGGCGTCTTGTACGACGTTATTGGAAATGTGAAAAACCCCTATGGTTTAGTGAAGCCTGCGGCACGCGACGACTCGGTAGTAGGTCAAGCTCTCTACGTGAGGCCGCAAGATATTGAGAAGAGGCGGAGGAAATGACGCGGAGGTTAATATTCGAAGTGGAGGAGTATAGTTGCCCAGTATGTGGCTCTGTTAACGAGGTAGTTGTAGACTACGAGCGGGGTCAGGTTATCTGTAAGAACTGCGGCACAGTGCTGAGAGACGGCATAGCTGATCTAGGACCCGAGTGGAGGAAGCCAGAGTCGTCAAGAGCGTATTCAGGCCCCATGGGCTCCTCTATCGGCGATATTGAGTACGGCAATGTTAAAGTTATTGACAAAATCAAGGCTATTAGCTTGAAGAAGTTTTCACGCCCCATCTCGACGCCTCTAGAAAGAGTTGAGGCGGATATAAGGGAATTCCTGGAATCAGCCAGAGAAAAGCTGGGGATTCCTAGGAATATAATAGAGGATTCTGTAATGCTGTACAAAAAGCTCTACGAGGCCGGGTATAGAGCCCCCAGGCTGGAGAGCTATGCAGCTACTCTGTACTTTTCTTTAAAGAGACACGGCGTCGCCGCAATTACCTTAAAGAAAGTCATAGAGGGGCTCGGCGTTGACCGCTCTAGCTTCGTATCGGCATATATGGAATTGATGAACATAGCGAGTAAACTCGGCATCAAGCCCCCGCGGGTAGATCCCAAGATCTACATTCCCAAGATCGTCTCGACGCTGGGGATCGGCGACGAGAAGTCCGCGGAGGTGCAACGCATAGCTGTGGATATTCTCCGCTACATAATATCCATCCCCCGCGTTAGAAACGGCAGGAAGCCCCAGGTCCTAGCCGCAGCGGCTGTCTACTATGCTTGTTACATAGCTGGCGTCGAGGTTACGCAGAAGGAGGTTGCAAAGGCCGCGGACTCCACCGAGGGGCCTGTGAGGGAGTTGTTAAAAGACCTCTCCGATGTTTTATACGTCGAGGTGTCTGTGTAGTAATTTATAAACTGGCCCCGGTGTCACTACGTGGCTACGCAGGAATATAACGAGGAATCTGACGTACTCACAGAGGTGGAGATCCAGATCTTGCAGGGCCTGGAGAGGCTTGGGGGTAGTTACCAACAGCGAAATCTCTGGAAGTACATCGGCATAGACAGCAAGACAGGTCTTCCAATCCTCGCCAGGCTTGAGAAGAGGGGCTTAATAGTAAGGGAGAGAGTTGGGGGGAACAAGAGGGGTATGTACGTAATTAGGCTGACGGACAGGGCGTACAAGCTCCTTAGCAAAATTCACGAAGAGACTGTCGAGCATCTTGTCATAAGTGTAGAGACCCTCCCAGAGGAGTATAGGCTACTCCTCTCCATCCCGTGTACTTACTGCCCCTATTCCGATAGATGCGGCGTCAGCTTCATAGCGCCTCAAAACTGCGAGTTGCTGGCGAGGTGGTTTTACCGACTTAAGCCATGAGCCTCGTCAGATCCTTCGTGGCTGTGGACATCGAGGCGCAGGACGTAGTTAGGAGAATTGAAGAGATGCAGATGGAGGTTTTGAAGCTCGGACTAGACATAAAGCTCGTAGAGAGAGAAAATTTACATCTGACTCTCCGCTTCCTCGGCGAGATTCCGCAGAGCAACGTAGACGCCGCGATCCGCGCCTTGGCGCAGTTGAGGTTTAGCAAATTCCAGATTAAGTTGGCCGACGTGGGCGTCTTTCCAGATCTTTCAAGACCGCGGGTGCTGTGGATCGGCGTCTCGCAAGGGGTTGAGAAGCTTACAGAGCTCGCGGATGTGGTGCGAAGGGCTGTTGATAGATACGCCGAACACCGCGAGGATAGGGAGTTCACCCCCCATTTGACAATAGGGCGTGTGAAGAGCGGGCGCAATATCGACAAGCTGAGGGAGTTGCTGGGGCGCTACCGGGGAGTTGAGTTTGGAGTAGTCACTGTAGACAAGGTCAAGCTGAAGAAGTCCACGCTTACGCCGAGAGGTCCTATTTATAGTGACTTATTTGTGTTAACACTTACGTGAGTAGCTTAGAGGAGGTCCTCCTAGAGGCTTATAAACTGGTGACGCCAGCACCTGCGGAGGAGGCAAAGATTAGAGAAGTTTCTCAACATGTTAAGTCTCTGGTGTCCCGGCTCGTGGAGGAGGGGGGCATAGACGCCGAGGTAGATGTCTACGGGTCAAGCGCCCGCGGGACGTGGCTACCTGGCCAACGCGATATAGACATCTTTGTGGTTCTCAGAGATAGGTCGGTTAAGCCGGAGGCCGTGGTTCAAATCCTTACTAAACGCTTCACGGAGCTGGGGCTTAGGTGGACGCTACGCTATGCGCAACATCCATACGTCTCGCTCCAAGTGGAGAGCTACGAGGTTGACGTGGTTCCGTGTTATAAAATACAGCCAGGAGAGAGGCCCATAACCGCCGCCGACAGATCCCCACTACACCACAGATTTCTAGTGGAGAAACTAGACAAGCCACGTGTCTTAGATGTGAGGTTGCTGAAGCTTTTTCTAAAAACGATTGGGATATACGGGGCCGAGATAAGGTCAGAGGGGTTCTCGGGATATTTAACAGAACTACTCATAGCGTACTACGGCTCCTTTGTAGAGACCCTAGAAGCGGCGTCTCGCTGGAGGCCGTACCGCACATACATAGCGTTTACCGACACTAATACAAAATTCAAGGCCCCTCTCGTCGTGGTAGATCCCGTAGATCCGAATAGAAATGCCGCGGCGGCTGTGTCACTGACCTCAATGTCTACATTTATTCTGGCGGCTAGGCGGTTTCTCAAAAAGCCTTCACTCAGCTATTTCCGAGCTACACGTGGGGAATTAGTGAGTCAGTTAGAGACTGTTGAGGTGGTGTTTCCATACCCCGACGAGCCTCCTGACATCGTATGGGGCAGGTACAAGAGGCTGGGGCGGGGCCTCTATAAGTGGCTTAGGGAATGCGGGTTTAGAATACTCCGCTGGGGTGTTGAAAGCGACGAGGTTACGTACGTCTCGTTGGTGTACATAGTCGAGAATGTGAGGCTTACCCCTTATGTACTGCACAGGGGGCCACCTGTATACGACGAGGCTGTAGACGCGTTTATTGAAAAATATGTTGGCGAGGAGGTGGTGGGGCCCTTTGTGCAGGGATCCAGAGTTTATGTAATTAAGAAAAGGCGCTATGTAGATATCTCGGAATGTATTTCCAAGAAGCTGGGCGTAGGTGGGTACGACATTAGGATAAACACATATAGCGGCGATTTAGTGAGAAAAAACCCGTGGATTACTTAAGCGATGACCTTATAAATCACACCAGCACTACAAGTACATGGACGTATTCACTGTGAAGATGTATGAAGATGCTAGCCAATTCCTCTCAGAGCTGGACAAGCAGATAAAAGATCTTGAAAGCTTAGTTAAGGCTGTAGGAGACGAACTGGAGAGGCTAAGGCCGTCTCTTGAGCGTTATAGGAGACTCCAAGACTTGTTAAAGAAGTTCAGCAGTGAAGGCTCTGAGAGAAGTGCTCCTATTGAGATAACCGGATTGCAGTTGTATATCGACCCCAATCCTATGGTTAGGCACGAGATACTTGAGGAGTCGTATAGACACATGGTGGATCTTCTCAGCGTCTTGAAGAAAGTAAAGGAAGTGGCGCAGTCGGTGATACAGGAAGGTGGGCTAGAAACTCTTAGAGTTTCTGTGCAGTTCAAAAACGGGGTTCCTGTGAAGCTTATTGTGACAGGCTAATCGCCTTTGCCTTCTCGCCGCTGATTATAATAGGGGCGTTTCTCTGGACGCCAAAGACTCTGGCCAAGACGTCGCATTTAGCTCTGAACAGCAAAAGCGCAGGTGTCTGCCCCAACTCTAGATATGCTTCGAAATTGGCAATTCCCTTGGCAAGTATAAAGCCGTCTCTTATCCATCTCACAGGCGATATGTTTTCAGGCGTCGTGACCACTCTGTATGTCGAGAGATCTCTCTCCAATACATCTATTTCATATGGCTGGGAGCGGACTACGAATGTTGGCGTAATTCCATTTCTCTCGAGCGCCTCGGCCACCACCAGATCTATCTGCGCCTCGCCGGAGTTGTCCAATACATAGTAGACGCTGTTAGGTAACGCCACGTACTCCTCGATTGCCGGCAGATCCCATACAGCCTCCTCTAATTTCTTCGGCCTATATCCCAAGACGCTTGTGTCGACTATGTTGGCCGCCGCCGCTATTCTCAAAGCCGTTGTTAAATCCCACGAGGCTTGCTCCAGCCTTAGCCTGACAGCCTCTGCCACTTTCTTGCCTATTGCGGCTAGCCTCGCCTTGTACTCCCTGTAGGGATCCTCATCGCCCACAAGCTTTGCCACGACTTGGAAGCTTTTGGAAAAAGCTTCGCTTCTGCTACTCAGCCGTAGTAACTGCGAAAGTTCGTTAAGTATCTCCGGCAGTTTGTCGGGTCTCCGTAGCCTAATTAAGTCCCCCGTCCTAGACGTGATTATGCAAAGCTTGCAGTTAGCCTCGTCTAGCCACATTATTGACTACCTCGGCTACTCTCTTAAGATCGTCAAGACTCACGTCTCCCATTACGCCTATGCGTATTGACCGCTCCCGATACTTGTACATGCCGCCAGCGACAACGTAGCCAGCGTCCCGCAACTTGGCCATTACCTCCTTTGGATTTTCACACATAAATGTCGTGACTGTGGAGCTCCTCACATCCGCCGGAGGCACTGGTTGTAGCTTTACAGAGGCGTAGAGGTAGTCAACCCTCTCCCTGTGCATGTACGTGTACCTCTCGCCGAGTTCTAGAATATAGCTAAGCGAGGTATCTAGCGCGAATAGGATTGGGATAGGCGGCGTGTACGGCGTCTCTAGGTGCTCAAGCGTTTTGATAAATTTCTTTAAGTCCATTGTCGGCGGTACTCCCGTGGTGTATCTCGGCGGGGTGGCTGTGTATACTATTGCGGCGCCGGGCGGCGCTAGGAGGGCTTTGTGAGACGCCGTGGCCACCACGTCTACCCCAGGCGGGAGAGGCTCCGCGGGGAAGCCCGAGACGCTGTCCACTAACAACAAGGCGCCGTGCGCCTTAACTATGTCGATTAGCTCTTTGAGCTTTTTGTATGCTATCCCTGTACTAGTCTCGTTGTGTATGAGGAGTACCGCCTTCACGTCTCTATTTCGGCGCAAAAGGTCGTCTACCTCATCAGGCGCGGGCGGCAAATCGCGCTCCACCTCTACCACCTCCGCACCTCTGATCTTGGCGCTCTCAACAGCCCTCTTGCCGAACTCGCCATACACCAGCGCTAAAACCCTCTCGCCTGGATTTACATAGTTGTAGATCATTGTGTCAACCGCCAGCGTTCCCGTGCCAGGCAACACCAGAGGTCTTGCCTGGTACAACGCCTCCAGCTTCTCCAGTACCGACTTGAAAAGTTTCTTGAACTCTTCACCTCTGTGAAACGGCGGCTGCTTCGCCATGGCCTCCACAACAAATTTAGGTAACTGGATAGGGCCGGGGGTTAGGTACTTCATAGCTCAATCCTCGACACAACCTCTTCTATATTATTGGCAAGCTCCTCGGCGAGTCTCCTCATTGCCTCGTACGTCTCAGACCCTACGTGAGGCGTGACCACGACCTTTTCGTGGCTGATCAGCTGTTTTAGGTACTGGCTCCTGGGGGGCTCCTCTGGCAAGACGTCTAGACCCACCCCCCAGAGCCTGTCTAGGTGTTTGAGAAGGGCTTCGTGGTCTATCACCTCGCCTCTACTTGTGTTGATTAATATGGCGCCGTCTTTTAACAGTGATAGCCTCTCGGCGTTGAGTAGCCGGTAGGTCTCGGGAGTTAGAGGGACGTGGATCGTCACGACGTCGCTTGATTTAAGCAACTCCTCGAGAGGCACCTGCCTACCGCCGAGCTTCTCCACGTCTCTCGAAACGTCTATCACGTCGCTGGCCAGTATTCTCATGCCGAGGCCTCTGGCCAGCTGCGCCACGGCTTTGCCTATTCTGCCGAATCCAACCACGCCGATTGTCCTCCCAGCCACCTCAACCCCGACGTATCTCCCCTTGGGCCACTCGCCAGCCTTTACTTTGGAACTTAGGAGGGGTATACGCCGGGCGACTGAAAGGATCAGGCCTATGGTGAGCTCTGCGACGCTCTGAGAGGGGGCATTAGGCGCGCTGACTACAGAAATCCCCTTCTTCACAGCGTACTCCACGTCGACGTTGTCGAGTCCTACGCCGTATCTCGCGAGCACCTTTAATTTGCCACCAGCATCGATTACCTCTCTATCTATCTTGACTCGGCCTCTGAAGATAAGTATGTTATAGCTACCTATTTGCTTGATTATCTCCTCTCTCGAAATCCCGGGCCTGTAGTCAACTCTAATGCCTGCCCTCTCTAGTCTCTCCACTAGCGCCGCGTCTACCGCATCTATTATAAGGGCAGACATTAGGGCGGTCATTTAACTGATTTAAAAATATTTGGCAGAATATTTTTCACATATGTGATGACTAAACGGTCTGGCGATACGTGACCGGGAGACCGATCGCTGAATTAGAAGCAAAGTTTATATCTAGCTAGATATACTTACCCAATGTCTAGCCTTTCAGACTCTGTATACAATGTGCTAAAGGCATTAGTAGAGTTGTACAACAAGGAGGGGGGGCCTGTTAAGTCTAGAGATATTGCGAATTCTTTGAAGATACACGAGGGGTATGTACGTAATATGTTATCTATTCTAAAATCTATGGGGCTAGTTATTAGCAAAGCAGGTCCGCATGGGGGTTATATACCCACGTCAAAAGCCGCTGATGCGTTGTCGCGTCAGGCATTCTCAGTGCCGATTGTTTCAGTTGGCAATGTAATAGGCTACGCCCTTGACATAACTGTGATAGGTCTACTCTCTGAGAAGCCCCACGCGTCGATGAGGGTCGTGGGCGATCTCAGCAACTATCTGGAGAAAGAGGTGCGGGTAGGCCCCCTCCCAAGCGGCGTCGTTCTTATAGGCAAGATCATCAAGGCTGATATCGAGGCATTGGTTGAAATCACCTCTATAGTGTCGGTGCCTAGGACGACGGTTAGGAACATAATGACGCCTAACCCCGTAGTGGCGAAGGCCGACGACCAAGTGGAGACGTATATAAAGTACTTCGCCGAGAGGAGGTTTAGAGGGATACCTGTGATCGACGACAATAGGAGGCCTATTGGCCTCTTGATGGCTTCTAGGGTCATGGAGTTGCTATCCCGTTGCGAGTTGAAGGCGAGGGTTGGAGATGTGATGATGCACGACCCCTCCACAATTCAGGAGGATGAGGACGTGCATGAGGCTATTAGGCTGATGGTCTCCAGCGGAATCGGCAGATTGCTGGTTGTGGATTCGGAGGATCGGTTGGTAGGGATAATCACCAGGACAGACATCTTGACTAGAATCGCCACCTTTGAACAACTCGTTTGACGCATTCAAAATTGTATTTCACTATTTTTCTAGTTGATAGAAAGCCCGCCACTAATTTACTCGCCTCACATGCCGCCTCTACCACGCCGAGGTTTTTAACATAGTGGTAATACGTCAACGCCGCAAGGAATACGTCGCCGCTTCCAGTGACGTCGCTTATTTCCAACCTCGCGCTGTTGATGTAGTACAGCACGCCTCTCTCCACTATGTACGCCCCCTCCTCTCCCAATGTGTACACCACGACGGGCCACCTCTCCCTCATTTTGACAAGCTCTTTGGTAGTTATCTGCATATCGTCGTGAGAGAAGTGGACTAGATCTGCCTTTGGCGGAGGCGTACCTGAGCGTATATACCCCTGGAGATCCACGACAACTCTCTCCCCCCTGATTTCTGCGCCGGTTAGCTCGTCGTAAACTGGGGATAGAATTACCACGTCGCCGGAGACTCTGGCTATGCCTCTAGAGGGCTTCGCCACTAATCTCACTTTCCTCGGCTTTGTCCTATAATCAAGTTCAAACGTGGTGGTGACATCTGCCGCTTCTAGTTGCGGCTCTACGCCGAGACTTTTTAAGAGTTGCTCTATTTCTCCCAACAAGTCGCTGGAGGCTACGCCGACCGCCCTGGCCCTCGCCCCCAGCGCGCCGAATACCAGCGAGGCGTAGTATATGGGGCCTCCGAGGCGTCTGGCCACTCCCCTATCTGTGATGATGATGTCCACTGTGGGGTTGCCCGCCACCGTGATTTCCATGGGCGTATCGAAGCGGTAAATATATATAGTATTATTTAGAGAGTTGCATGCCTCCTCTTCTAGAGATGCGTAATGTTAAGATGTACTACGGCACGTCCAGAGGCACGGTCAAGGCGGTGGACGGCATTTCCCTTAGGTTAGAGCGAGGCGAGGCCGTGGCGCTGGTGGGGGAGAGCGGGAGCGGAAAGAGTTCTCTCGCCTTTACAATTATTAGACTTCTACCACGGAACGTTGCTGAGGTAGGCGGCGAGATATTGTTTTACGACGATGAGCTGGGAGTGGTGGATTTGATGAAAATGCCGGAGGACGAAATAAGGAGGAAGATCCGTTGGAAGAAAATCTCTATGGTCTTCCAAGCATCTATGAACGCCCTAAATCCTATCTTGAGGGTTCAGGACCAGATGATAGAGCCGCTTGTCCTACACCTAGGGCTTTCTAAACAGGAGGCGGTTAAGATCGCCGAGGAGGCTTTGAGATCTGTGGGGCTGGCGAGAGACGTGTTAATGAGATACCCCTTTGAGCTCTCCGGAGGCATGAAGCAGAGAGTAGTTATTGCCATGGCGATAATGATGAGGCCCAGGCTGGTGATACTAGACGAACCCACCTCGGCGCTCGACGTCATCACACAAGCAAATATTATGAATTTGCTAAAAGAACTAAAGACAAAATTTGACTTGTCATACATCCTCATCACCCATGACATAGCCCTGGCTTCGGAAATCGCCGACAAAATAGGCGTTATGTACGCAGGCAAGCTTGTAGAAGTGGCGCCGGCCGACGTGTTCTTCCGCAAGCCCAAACACCCCTACTCGCAGAAGCTCCTTGCTGCCATGCCTACCCTACGCGAGGAGAAGACAATAGAGCACATTCCTGGAGACGTGCCCAGCCTCATCAATCCCCCCAGCGGTTGCCGCTTCCACCCAAGATGCCCCTATGCAATAAAAGGAAAATGCGAAAAAGAGGAGCCGGCGACAAAGGAAGTGGAGGGAAGCCTAGTTGCTTGTTGGCTGTATTAACATGCCTCTGCTAGAGGTTAAGGACCTCAAAACCTGGTTCCCGGTGAAGAAGGGGCTTTTCAGCCCAGTTAAATACGTCAAGGCCGTAGACGGGGTAAGCTTCGCCTTAGAAAAGGGGGAGGTACTCGCCGTAATTGGCGAATCGGGGTCTGGGAAGACTACGCTTGGGAGGACTATTCTAAGGCTTATAGAGCCCACTGGCGGAAAGATAATTTTCGAAGGGAAAGACATCACCCACCTCCCGGAGAGCCGGCTTAGGTGGTACAGGTTTTCAACAGCCATGATATTTCAAGACCCCTTCAGCTCCCTGAACCCATACCACACGATTGAGTACATCCTCGAGGAGCCCTTGATATTAAGAGGCGTACCCCCCAGCAAGAGGTACGAGGCTGTGGTGAAGGCTTTAGAGGAGGTGAGGTTAACCCCTCCCGACGACTTCCTTAAGAAATATCCCCACATGCTGAGCGGCGGCCAGAGACAACGCGTGGGCATCGCCCGGGCTTTAATAACGAGGCCTAAATTCGTCGTGGCCGACGAGCCTGTTTCCATGCTCGACGTCTCTATCAGAGCGGAGATCCTGTCGCTAATGAGATCCCTCCAGTCTAAATACGGCATAACGATGATCTACATCACACACGACATAGCCACTGCGAAGTACCTAGCAGATAAGATCTTGGTAATGTATGCAGGCAAAATGGTGGAGTACGGGCCTTTTAGAGATGTAATAAAGGAGCCGCTCCACCCATACACACAAGCTTTAATAGAGGCGTTGCCCGACCCAGACCCCACGAACAGGTTTAAGATTAGGAAAGTCCCGCCCGGCGAGCCGCCTAGCCTCATCAACCCCCCCGGCGGCTGCCGCTTCCACCCAAGATGCCCCCTTGTGATTAAGGGGAAGTGCGAGAGGGAGGAGCCTAGGCTCGTTGAGAAGAAGCCAGGACACTTAGTCTCCTGCTGGTTGTATTGATGTGCCTGTTTCGCCACTAGGGCATGTTACGACGGTGGCTAATGTCCTAAGAAGCCGAGGCAGGTCGCGTAGACAGGCACGCCGCTGTTCACACCTCACGTAGCTACGTGTCACACACTTGGGCGCGCCGCCCTCGCCCGGCGTCTTTCAGCCGCCTCCCGGCGCTACGCATCTTTATGTACTGGGAGTTTGACCCTCCTCTTCTTTCTTTTCTTAACTCCCAGCTTTCCTTCGCCTTCTACCACGGCTTTGTACATCAAGACTGCGGCTTTTAGAGCTGGCTTGTTGGCACCAGCCAGCCGCTGGCCAGCTTCACCACACCCACCACAAGGCCCCTT
>NZ_JBMFKV010000011.1:0-22335 GCF_049971835.1 Pyrobaculum sp. | reverse complement strand
TATCTCAGGTCTGCAGGTATGTGTCTATCGAGCCGCTGAACATAACCCCAATAGAGGGCGGCGTATTGGTGAGGTCAAACATATACTGTTCGTATGATGGACGGATGTGGCTATGGCTGAAGTGGCTTCCCCTTAGGTTCGCCGCGTATGTGGGCGCCGTGGATTTTATAAACGCCACGGGCAACTTTACGACGCCAGTGGGCAACTTCAGCGGTGTAGCGCCAGCTGGCTGGTACCTCCACGTAAGTACCAAGTCGGTGGTTGAGGTGCCTCATGGCAACACGTCGCTCTATGTGGAGTACGACCGGCTGGCTAAGACGCTCGACGAGATAAGAGCCGAACTCGGCAGAGCCCTCGCCAACAGCACTGCGCTGGGGGGTCTCGTGCGGCAATTATCTGAGAGAGTAAGGATGTTAAGTGACGAAAAGGCGAGGCTTGAGGAGCTTCTCAGAAAGAGAGAGCAGGTGATAGCTACGCTAAACGCAAAAATCCAAGCTCAGAACAACGAGATTGAAGACTTGAAGAGGAGGCTGGACGAAGCGCTGGCCAGAAACAACGCGCTTCTGAAGAGGATAGAGGAGCTGAACAGAACACACGCTGTACAGGTACATCAGCTTCAGTCCCAGCTGGCGCAACTCCAGTCGCAACTCAACGCCGCCAGGGAGGAGGGCGGCGGGGGATGGCTGATACCCATACTGTTCATCGCCTTGGCTGGCATCGCTGGCGCCTTCGTATACATCAGGAAGCGGCAGTCTGAATAATAAGGTTTTTCCACGACCCCCACCTTCCCCCTCCATGGAGGATTTCATATCGGCGTCGGTTTTTGTCGCGGGGCTGGCGGCTTTATTCTTATTTGCGGCGCTGGTGGTGGGACCATACCTCCCGTCCGCGTACGTCGAGGTGCCGGCCGAGCCCGGGGACAACGTCCCCACTAGAGAGGTGTATGTATACGCCGTGACTGACAGATACAACAACACGAGGTATTACCTGATGGAATACGTAGGCCCCGACGCCGAGCAGTTTCGCCAAGGCGTTGGCTTTCCCGGCGCGCTCGCCGCCAAGTTCTACGTTTATCCCGGCGGGTATAGATGCGAGCTCTACGGCAGAAAGCCCGTGAGAATCGGCGATCCCTATACGGGGTTCTGGTGCCCGCCGCCTTTCGACGCCAGAGTGGACCCCCGGTGCGTGCCGGTGAACGTCGTCTCCAGGGGGAGGTGGCTAGTGGTGCAGTACAGATGTCCATGAGGGGGCTGACAACGCTTAGAGATATTGTGATGTTCGCCGGGCTGGTGGCCGCGGCCGTCGCGATAATAACGAGTCTGTACCCCGTTAGGGAGGGCCCCTCAGAGGTGCCCGCGTGCTCCGACTGCGCTTTTAAGCTCGTGGGGCCTTACGTGGTCAGGCAGTACGACTCGTACGCCGCCGTGGAGTCAGCAGGGAGACAACTGGCGAGGTACGGCTGGGCGTACTACGGAGGCTACCCCCTGGCTCCGGGTCAAAACGCCACCTGCGGAGGCGTGATGTACTTGTGGGTAGTCAACGGCGTCGTCTACGTATCCTGCGACGGCACGCCTCCAAGACTTGGGCAATTTATCGCAGCCAAGCCGAGGCTGGAGCTGGACACGAGCGCCTTCTGCCAGACCGGTTGCGTCTTCGTGAGCGCCTCTGACGGCTGGGGTCAAATCGCCCTGCCCGTCACCGCCTCGATTTGGGGTTCCTTCTTGGTCATCAAAACTGCGAACACGTGGTTCTGGATCTGTATAGGTATCAAGCCGCCGCCCGAGGGCGGGTACTACGTAGAGGCTGTTTTCCCCGGCAACTCCAGCCTGCCGCCTATGAGCGTCCACAAAACCGTTATCGTTGAGACAAAGGCCGCGATCTCCGGCTCCAATTACATCCTCCTGCAAGGGAGCGATCCGGACGACTACAGACCCACGGCGCTGAAGGTGTTCAACCTCACCGCCTACTGGAGCGCGGGCTCGACAAGGGCGAGGATATACGTCAACCCAGTTTTGTACTTCGACGTAGAGGACAAGGGAGCGCTCCTAGACTACCTGCTCGCCTGGGAGGACTGCCAGCGTTGTGATCCGCCCGACGGCTTTGCTCTGTACTACGACGAGGTGTGGAGGCTGTGGTACGACGGAAGGTGGCATCTAGAGAGGATAAGAGGGTGGTGCTACAACGAGGTGAGCCTGAACGGGACCGTGGTGAAGCCTAGCGGGTACTGCGGCTCGGTCAGCCTTACGTGGAGCGGTAATACCGCCGACATCTATTTCAAGTCCGTAGTCGACGGCGCCATGAACGCGAGGTTTACGGTAAAATACGAAAGGGTGTGTAGAGAGGGCTAGCTATGTGGTCGACGGCCTACGGTCTCATCGCCCTAGCCCTCGTGGCCGCAGTTGTCCTGTATACTGCGCTCCACACCACACAGATGAAGTCGCTGGATGTCGCAGACGATCTCTACGCGGCGAAGAGGGGTGCCATGGACTACTTCTTCACAGACTCTCTCAATGTGTACAAGAGAAACGCGGAAGTTTCGTACTACGTCTTGGTGAACCTGACGACAACCAAGGGGGAGGTCTTCACCGTGGGGGTGCCGGTGGCATATAAACTGCAGGGGGAGGCCAGATACTACATATACACTGCCGTGTTCAACGTCACGAGGTGCACCCTCTACGCGGCCAAGGCCTACGGGGAGCCCGGCGTGCTCTACGAAATAGATGTGAAATACCCCCTCAACCCGGCGCCGTGGTTTGAGGTGTACGCCGTGGCGCCATTGGCGTGGAACTGGACCGACTACCTCTACCAGACGTACCGGCAGAGCAGACCGATTCTATCCGCCGTCGATAGGTGGAATACCGTCAATGTAGCCAACTCATGGCTGTTTGCGCTTGACAAAACTGAGTGGGCCTACGTCACCAACGGCACCTACTCTAGGCTTTACGTGTTGACCACAAGGAGCGCCGTCGGCGTCGTCGTAGTGGACTACCCCACTACCGTCTTCCTCGGTTGTAAGAACCTTACCTCCTACCTCTCCATACCGCGGCAGGGTGTGGAGAGAAGAGACGATACGCCAACTCCTCACTGGCCTGCAATAAGAAAGTTTTTTCCAAAGCCTCAAAGGGAGCCGCCATGAGGAGCGCACTCGGACTGCTGGTCATGGCCTTACTTGTGGCTTACCTGGCGCAGGCGCAGAACACCATCGTGGTCGAGAACGTAAACTGTACTAAGTACGCAGACGCCTCGCTGGCCTCGCCCTACGACGTGACAGCCTCCTTCGACATGTCAACTGCGACCATTCTACGTCCGGGGGCTTCTATCGGTGTTAGCTATTCAGGCGATTCGCCGACAGTCACTGTCTGGGGTGTCAGGGCTGTTAACGCCTCCAAAGCGGCGGTTTGGGGAGTGGCCAGTAGTGCTCTATGGGATAGGGACTTGTCGTTTTCCGTAACTGTGGAGTACTACAACCCCGACCAGTTGTGGACCTTCGACAAATACTACTGCAAAGCGAAGCTCTGCTACCTTGGTAGCTGTTGGGTTGAGCACAGCGTCTTCTACGTAAAGATCGGAGAGCCCGGCCGCACATTCCAGACTATAACCTTCACCGTGCCGCGTGATCGCGCCTCCTACAGCTCCCAGACGACGTTTAGAGCTAATAAACTGCCGAATCTCCCCCAGTACGAGTGGGTGCCGAATGTGGGTCCGGTGGAGGTGAGGGGGTACTGCGCCGATTTGCCCACCGCGAACACATGGCCGTCGTGTAACAGATACGAGCCGAGCAAAAACGTGGTGAAGACCGGCTCCGCCCCCACCCTCTGGAAGGCGCTTAAGGTAGACGGATACAGCCCGGGATCCGTGGTAAGGTACGGAGGGGCCAACGCCACCGTGCCTAACCCCTGGTACTACACCGACTGGCACGACAACGAACTGTACCCGAGAATCGGCGTGTCCACAGATGCAGATCCGGTCTTAACGAGGTTAAACGATGTTAGCAACAAGCCCTTCGATTCGAAGATAGCAATAGCCGGCTTCGTATCTCCAGTGAGCTGGGGGACTCTGAGCCTGTATACTCCGAAGCCTGTCCCGCTCTACGTCTCCAGAGTCGTAATGACAAGTGAATTGAGAGATGCATGTCCTGGTGCTCCGGGTTGCTTTCTGATTGACATGGTGGGCAACTCGACGTGGGTGGGAGACAGGTGGGTCTGGAAAGACACATTGGCGAGCATAGCCCAGAGAACCGGCGTGAGCCTGACCCCCTACCTCATCGTAAACGTGGCTGATTCCTTCTTCGCCTCTCGCGATATGGAGCTCGACGCGCCGCTGGGTAGCGCCTACGGGCTCTCCGTTGCGGTTACCTGGCTTATGAGGACGGGTAGCAAAAGCACTTGGATAGGGAGCGGCGTCACGAGGCTGAGGGCCGTGGACGGCGCGGGCAACCTCTTGTCGAGAGTATACGAGGAGGCTGGCGCCGAGGGGAAGCTCGCCTATGAAAGCGACGGTCTTGCTACAGCTGGCTGGATAAGGGGGCCTAGGTTTACGAGCGTGAGCTTCGGAATAGACGGTAGCCACAGCACGTTGCAGACGGCATGGTTCTCGCCTCCCAATCCGTGCGAGCAGGAAAACACGTTATTCCACTGCGTGTATTCGCAACACGTATTTACTAAAGTAAACGGGACGTGGGTAGGCTACGCCAAGGTCGGCCCCCAGGGCGGCGTTCAGCTCTCCATAGGCAAACTGAAGCTGGTGGACTGGATGGTGTCCAGCGACACCCTCATTAGGGGTCGCGAAGCGTTCTTCGACTTCATGTCTGCGGCGGTGGGAGACCCCTACATACTCTTCCACCACTACTACAACCTCCAGTGCTGGGCCTTCAACCCGAGCACCGGAGACTTCGACATCGGGAGTCCATGCCCTGTGCCCGGCCCCCACTCCGTCTCCCTCCTAAGCGAGGTGTACGGAGTTTCGCAGTACAAAAACACTACAGATCCCGACGGCGGACTGTTGTACCAGCAGACGGCCTCAGGAGTCAGCTGGAAGTTCTACAACTATGCATTTGAGAAGTACGGGGGCGGGTGGGAGCATCCCGCGGGCTGGACCGACGCCCTGCCTCTGGGCGTGCCGTCGATGGCGTCCAACTCGACGAGCCCGTGGTACGTCTTCATAGTCCCGGCCACCGCCTGCGACGGGGCGGTCTGCACTGCGTCGAACCTCAACGTGCGGCTGTGGGGACCTGCGCCGGGCCCGACGGCGGACGCCGCACTGCCGGGGGCGGGCTACGCCTTCTTGATTGTCTACATCGGCAACGAGACCGAGACAGACCTGAAGATATACGTAGAGAAGGGTATCTTAGTGGACAGCGCCATGGGGGCTAAAAAGGCGAATTGGGATCTCCTCGTCCAAATCCCCAAGAGGAAGTGGAGGCCCCTCGATGCGGTCTACGTGGGGTACGGCTGGTATAGGGACTACACGGCTCTTGACGCATGCCAGTCGCTGGCATTGGGCAAAGTCGGCTACTACGCGGCGCCGACAGACTGGGTGGGACCCGTGCAACTGAAGCTCGTCGACTCCCGCGGCGCCACCCACTTCGCCTTCTTCGTCCTGCCGCCGCAGTCCGCCTCGTTGAGGATAGAGGGCAGAACCGAGACCCCGAATCGCACCAACACCTGGCAGACTCTGATCACGGCGTATTTGTACGTAAACGGCGTGCCCTACTACCACGGTTTCACGCCATTCGGCGAGGGGGGTAGGCAGTACGAGAGGAAGTGCGTCGTGACTACAGTCAGCAACGCCAAGTCGTTTCTAAAGGCCAGCGACTCGGTTTCGCAACTCGCGGCGACCGGGGACTTCTGGGGCGCTGTAGATATGTTTGCAAGGGTGAGGCTTAGAGACGTGTTCGTGGAGCCGAGGTTTGAGCTACTCAACGCAACGACAGGAGATGTGTTAATTACGGCAGACGGGCCTGTCGTTGGCTACGCCATTTACCTCCTAAGAGGCGGATCTTGGAGCTTGGTGGAGGTGTTATATGGGCCGCGAGTTGTTGTAAAAGCCCCCTACATATGGCCGTGGGATCCTGCGCTGGTTGTACCTATAATCCGCTTCAGCTACGTAATAAAAGACGGCGGCGAGGCCGTGGTGTACCGGCCGAGGCCAGCTCTGCTGTTTAAGTGGTGGGCCGAGGGGGGATTTGCGCCCTACGGCACGCCCTCTAGGTGGCCATGAACACGCTGACAAAACTCTTAATAATAACGGGTTTTGTCATAGCTACCGCCGCTGTAGTGTTGGCATCGCTAGGCGCTATCTACAATCTACACCCAGAGCTCTACGCCTTGGCTAAGTCCATAGCCGCCGGTAGAGACTTTCACATAGACAATCCAGTAAACGTTGAAGTTTTCCAAGTCGCATACTCCTACACAAGGCGCGGCGCTGTGCTCGTCGGGGGTAGCGGCAATGCCACGCCTGCGTTGTACGCGGTGGCGTTTGGAAACTCCTGTCCACCTATCGACGGACTGCTCGGCCGTTTATATACCACTAGAAACAACACGGTAGTCGTAGATCGTTGCGCCTACATACTGCCCACACTAGAGGATAATGAAATTATTCACTACTTCCCCACATGTAAATCAGGCACAGACTTCAGGCCAGAGGCTATTACCACCATCTTCACCTACAGAGGAAATATCTTCAAGGCTACGCTATACGTAATAAGGTGCTAAGGTTTTATCCCGCCCCCCTCCTCCCCTTACGCCTCTACCTTATTAAAATGCAAAGTTTTTCTCCCTAAGCCTCTACCTTGTTCATGAGGCTGGACTTGGCTCTAATACCTGTGATTCTGGGGCTCGCCGTGGTGATTCTATCGGCTTTGAAACCTGTCGAGGTAAAGAGGCTTGATCTCTCAGCCGTGTTTCTCTACTGGCCAGAGGCGTATAGATACGCAGAGAGAGGAGATCTCACGGCGATATACAGAATAGCGCCTTTAGTCATATGTAACGGAGATCTGCAGCGGGCGCCTCCGGGCCTCTCGTACAGAGTGCAGTCAATCGTCTGCAGATTTAAGCCATGATAGAGGACGTCGTGCAGATCGCCGGAGTCTCCGCACTCGCCGTAGCGGCGCTTCTGCTGTTCTATACCGCCACGAGCCACGTCTCCACGCCAAGCGTCTGCCACGCCGCGAGGCTAGCGCTGGAAAATCCAGGTTCGCAACTCGTGGTTTACGGAAGGTTCTCAACATGGAGCGACGGGCGCTATGTATATCTCTCATGTGGGCTGGCGGTTGAAAAAGACAGAGTTTTAGCCATAGAAAAAAATAATGGGGTAATCTCAGTAGGGACCACTCTGGAGGGAAAACTCTACATACGTTAAAGATTTTTTAAAGCCCTGTCGAGATCTTCGATTAAGTCCTCGGGCTCTTCTAGACCTATAGATAGCCTAATTAAATCCTCGGTAATCCCAAGGATTTTCTTCTCCTCGTCTGGGATGGGCGAGGCCGCGCTGGCTATGGGGTACGTCGCTATGCTCTCAACCCCGCCGAGGCTGGGCCCCGGCGTTATTAACCTAAGCGCTTTGAAAAACTTAACAACCGCATCTCTCCCGCCTCTTAACCTAAAGGAAACCACCGCGCCGAACTTGTCGCCGAAGAGCCTCTTCGCGACGGAGTGGTGGGGGTGGCTCGGGAGACCCGGATAAATAACCTCAGACACTTTGCCGTGTCCCTCTAGGAATTGGGCAACCTCCATAGCCGTTTTGCACTGACGCTCAAATCGCACAAACAGCGTTTTAACCCCCCTGAGAGTTAAATAGGCCTCAAACGGTTGCATAATGCTTCCGAGCATCGCCCTCCAAATCCACAACTCTTCAAGCAAATCGTGGCGCGACACTACAGCAACGCCGCCTACCACGTCGTTGTGTCCCCCGATGTATTTAGTAGTGGAGTGCACCACAATGTCGGCGCCGTATGAGATGGGGGTTGTGAGCACCGGAGTCGCGAAGGTGTTGTCCACCACCACTACCGCGCCTAGATCCTTCGCCGCCTTTATGATCTCCGGCCCGTCCAACACCTTTAGTAGAGGGTTTGTAATAGTTTCGAAAAAGACCAGCGTGGGCTTTACAGCTTTTAAAGCCTCTATATAGTCATCTGTGTCTGGATAGGTTTTTCGAAGCTTCACGCCGTATTTCCCCAGAGCGTCTAAAAGCCTTAGGGTTGCTCCATAGGCCTCCATAGTAGTAAGTATGGAGGCGTCCGCAGATAGCAAGGAAAGAAATACTGCGGAGAGCGCCGCCATGCCACTGTTAAATGCGAGAGAATCCACACCGTTTTCAAGTTTGGCAATTATCTCTTCAAGAGGTCTAAGAGTAGGATTCTCCTCGCGGCTGTACTTAAGATCGAACCCACGGTCAGACTTCAGAGCCTCCCCCTCCATTCTGAAAAGCGCAGTTACGTAGATAGGAGGTTGCAACGCGCCGTGGGGGTCCGAGTATTTATACCCCCTCACGGCTAGGGTGGCCCTCCGCATTTGACACGCCGAGCAATACCTATATAAATTTTCCTCAACCTATAAAAAAAGTGACAAATAATATATAGTTAATAGAATCCAAAAAAGATAAAAGATAATATAGATATTCTTAATATCCTCATATACATTTCAATATAATTAACAAGATTTAGGCGCGTTTTATTTATAAATACGCGAACTATGCTACGTTGTGGCAAGGGAAGCGTTAGTACTTGACAGCAACGACGACCTCGCCGCCCAACTCGCTACAATCCTAACGGAGAATGGATACGTGGTGAGGATACTGACGACGAGAGAACGCGCCAAGACATTTGAAAAGATACCAGTCTACATCCACACAATTCTTGAAAATTATGAACGGGTAGTGAAGGAACTAGACTTTTCACATATAGAAATTGCTGTCTTCGCCTCTCCAAATGATATGCTAAACCTCAGCTTGGCAAAACTAGCCAGATCTCACGGAGTCCCCATCGTCATAATTACGGCTAGGTCAAACCAAGTTATCCAACAAGCAGATGAGGCAGGTGTGTTAACCATTATTCCGCACCACTGCGTCCTCTCCCGCCTATTGAGAATTCTAAATCTCAAGTTTACAAAACTCATCCCCATCAGAGGAGAGATCTCTATGCTGGAGATGTTGGTAACGTCAGATTCAAAAATCCTCGGCCGAACAATAGGCGACTTAGAAGACGACACGGGAAGTAAAATCACGGTAATCAGAGGAGACGAATTGATCACAGCAAGAGAGGCGGAAATACAAGAGGGCGACTACCTAATAGCGGTGGGGTACCACGCCGAGTTGCAGAGAATCACAGAGTAAGACGTTGGTCACGTGAGATTTCGGCGTATACCCTATCTAGAAGCGCATATCTCAACTCGTCTTCTTGACGGGGATCCTTTAAAACACCTCTAACGACGACGACGACTCCCCTCATACCTATCTTCTCCACGTCGACGCTGAGCCTCTCAAGTCCGTAATCCTTAGCCACCTGGTTCACCAACTCCTTAACTCTTCTCAAGTCTTGTCCATGGGGCACGAAGAGCCTTATTCTCACCTCATGGCCTTCAGGTGTTTTAACTCTCCTAAAGGGTATCCGCAATAGAGAGGTGTAGGGAATGTAGACGTATTCTCTTCTAGGATCTCTAATTACTATAAATGCGTCCTCCAGCGCAGTGATGTAGCCACGCATGTTGCCAAACTCCAGGTAGTCACCTACATGCAGATCCAAGATGCGTGTGATAAACAGCCCTGTGAGGTACTCCGAGAGGATCCTCCAGGTGCCGAGCAACATTATCCCCACTGACACGATGAAAATGGCGAAGACTAGGTAAAAGAGGTGGTGGAGCTGGGCCTGGGGAGAAACAATGGCGAAAAACAGGGAGACGGAGAAGAGAAGTGCCACCAGCTCCAGTATGTAAATCTGCTCTCTGTACATCACCCGGAAGAAAAACCGCCTAATTAGGTAGTATACCAGGGAGAAGGAAACGACGGCGCCGACTACGCCCGCCGCTACCGCGAAGAGATCCATGTATGTATAAAAACAACGCCCTTATAAAATTCAGTACTTAACCCCTCCAAACACCTTCTTTAAAATTTCGTAAAACTCAGCCCCCTCATCAACCTTGTACAAGGCTCTGTAGATTGCGTCCAGCCTCTCCCTCAGCACCTTCAACTCCACAGACGCAACGTGGATCCTAGTCTGCAACACCGCGTCTGGGTTAACAGATATGCTGTCGATACCAGCGCGGACGAGAAACTCCACAAGCTGTGGGTAGACAGAGGGCCCCTGGCCGCATATAGACACGGTGCGGCCCATCTTATGAGCCCTCCTAATAATTTCATAGATAGCCTTCAGCACAGGCGCCTCCCTCTCGTCGAAGTACTTGGGGTTTATCCTCACAAGAAAGTTGTTGTCCCTGTCGACACCGAGGACGAGCTGCGTCAAGTCGTTAGACCCTATGGAGAAGCCGTCGAAATATTCGGCGAACTCCTCCACCATTAAGGCGATTGAGGGCACCTCCGACATAGCCCATACTTTAAAGTCGCGGTCGCGGTAGAGGCCCTCCTCCTCCAGCAATTTAGCGAACCTCTCCGCCTCCCACACAGTCCTCACAAACGGCGCCATTACCCACACGTTGTTTAGCCCCATCTCCTCCCTAGCCATCTTCACAGCTCTGAGCTCTAGGCGGAAAGCCTTCTCGTACTGCGGCGAGATGTAGCGCGACACCCCCCTCCAGCCCAACATGGGGTTGCGCTCCTCTGGCTCAAACTTCTCGCCCCCCTCCAGCCCCCTGTATTCACTAGTCTTAAAGTCGCTAAACCTCACCACCACAGGCCTCGGATAAATCGCCGAGGCCACTTTCGCAATACCCTCCGCCATCTTAGTTACAAACTTTTGCTCTTGCCCAATAGACAGCAGATACAGCGGGTGCTGGCCAATCCAGCTCGATATTACAAACTCAATGCGCATCAGCCCGATCCCGTCAAAGGGCAGATCCTTATATTCATCGATCTTGTCAGGCTCGCCTAGGTTCATATACACCTTGGTGCCTGTAGGCACGGCGCGGTAGATGTGGAGAATTATCTCCCTCGGCGCCGCCGCGGCCTCTACAGCCTTAGCTCCCTCTTTTTTCACCACGGCGCCTAGCATCACCACGCCCTTGCTTCCATCCACTGTATACACCACGTCGTCTTTTAATACAGACGTAGCGTTTCCAGTACCCACCACGGCGGGTATGCCCAGCTCCCTACTTACAATCGCCGCGTGAGACGTCCTACCGCCTTCGTCCGTAACTATGGCCGAGGCTATGCGCATGTAGGGCACCCAGTCGGGATCGGTCATCTTAGTCACCAAGATGTCGCCCTTCTTCAACTTCCTCTTAGCGTCTTCCAGAGTTAGGCAAACCTTCGCCGCGCCTACCGCAACGCCCGGGCTGGCGGGTATACCCCTAACCACCACAGTCCCCGTCGCGGCCTCCTCCGCCTTGGCTGGTTGCTCAGCCCTGCGGCTCCACACAGTCTCAGGCCTTGCCTGTAGTATAAAGAGGTTGCGGGGGAACTTCAAATCGGCGTCTACCGCGAATTCGATATCTACAGGATGGCCGTAATGTTGCTCAAGCTTCAGCGCCATCTTAGCAAGCTCCACAACCTCCTCATCTGTGAGAGCTTGCTTATTCGCATCCTCATGCGGAACCTCCACCTCCTTTACGAGACCTGCATCGTCTCTAACAACAGCTATCTTTTTCGTGGAGATCCTCTTATCTATAATCTTCAGCGTCGCCTTATCCACTATGTACTCATCGGGAGTAACCAGTCCTCTGACTACCCCCTCACCCAGGCCCCAGCTCGCCTCAATTACGATCTTTGACTTATCGCCAGAGGTGGGATCGAGGGTAAATATCACGCCCGCGGATCTGGCATTTACTAACTTCTGTACCACCACAGCCATGAGGCTCTTCTCGTGGGGAACCCCCATCCTCTCGCGGTAGTAAATAGCCCTGGCGGTGTATAAAGAACCCCATACCTTCTTCACATAGGTAATCACGTTTTCAGACCCCCTTACATTGAGGTATGTATCTTGTTGCCCGGCAAACGACGCCTCTGGTATATCTTCGGCAGTCGCTGAGCTCCGCACGGCCACGGCCACATCGGGCAACCCGACCATTTCCCCCAGCCTTCTATAGGCCTCTATCAACTCTCCCTCCAGCTCGGGCGGAAGGGGCGCGCTATCAATTAAACTCCTTATCACGGAACTTGCCTTTTCATATTCTTCAGGCTCCCCCTTTGTGATATACTCTCTTAATACCTCCCTAATCTTATCCCTTAAGCCAGTGCTCTGGAGAAAGTAAGAAAAAGCCTCCGTGGTAACGACGAAGCCAGGTGGAACCTGCACCACCCGCGCAATCTCCCCGAGGTTGGCCCCTTTACCCCCGGCGAGGACGATGTCCCCCTTGCTAAGTTCACTAAGCCACTTGATGAACCGCATGGAATTGAGTATACTAAGGTTATATAAGTATAACCAGCTATATAGCTCTATAGACCCTCATTATAATAATAAAATATGTACATATAAGAGAGACATGCATTAGTTGCATAAACTCAGCTATATAATCTTAATTCTAAGATTAGTAACGGCAATATACTTCCTATATATAGAACGGAACACTGCCCTTGACCTAGGAGGTCTGGCGGCGCTTAAAACTCTGGTCAGCCTCCTCCCACAGTATATACACCTCTTTGCCGAGCCGCTGTACATTAAATAATCCACGCCGCAGTGGATACACCTCCCCACCTCTGGGAGGTGGCCGATGGGGGCCACCCCCACCTCGACCCACCCTCCGGTGAGCACTACCCCGTCGACAAACGGGGCGAATATCCGCACACGCTCGTACTCAGTCGCCACCAAGACGTCGAAAGGCTTCTTATAGCGCTCCGCCAACTCCCTCACCTTATTGACAACATCCTCAACACTCCTCCCCTCGAGAACTACGAACCTAGCTCCCTCTCTGTACTCATCTCGGGAGAAGCTCAACTCCTCCAACACGCCGTCTGCCCCGCCTGCATACGCCGCATCTACGCCATCCTCGCCCAGCTCCATACTTACGTACACCCTGGCTCCAGTTAGCTTCGCAAATCTCACAGTGGTGGCAATAGACATAAGCCTAGCCACGCCTGGGTCGCAGTCTCCAAAGGGCTCCCCGAGAGCCACGGGCACGCCGTCTATAGGAGATGTGGAGCACATCCAAGAACCCGCAAAAACAGCCATGGGGGGTCCCCTTACGTAGGCCAACTTCATAAGATGGCGTAAAGCCACTAATTAAAGCAATGTCTCGCCAGCTGGCGGCGAGTAAGGCATATATCTCAGTAGTGTGCCAACCACGTGATTATCCTAGCTAGGATTTTCGACGGCCCCAACAACGGGCTGGCCTATGCCCTCGCCCCCGTCGAGGAACGGTACAAGGTGGTTACGACAAAGAACCCCTACGAAGACGCCATAGCGCTGAGCAACAAGGGGAAGAGGGTGTTGGTGCTCTACAGCCTATCAACACCCATCTTTGTAGATGTGTGGCGGGAGATCGCGTCGGTGGCAAGGCGGTTTCCGGTGGTTGCGGGAGGCCCCCACGCCATGGGCGATCCGCTGACCCTACTAAGGCTTGGGGTGAAGTACGTAGTGGTGGGCGACGGAGAGGCGGCCCTGCCCGCCATATTGGAGAGAGAGGAGGGGCACAGCGACGAGACGCCGCCCAACGTCTTGACGATGGAAGACGGGGTGCTTCGGGCGGGGAAGCGGGTATTCGTGGAGCTGACCCATAGGACGTACAGCAAAGCGCTGGGGGCATACCCGCCGATTGAGATAGCAAGGTCTTGTGGGTATAGATGCGCCTTCTGCCAGACGTGGATGCACGGCCCCGTTAGGTACAGGCCGCTGGAAAACGTGGCGCAGATGGTCAAGACGTACGTCGGGGTGGGGCGCAGAGAGATTAGGTTTATAGCACCGGTCGGCTTCCTCTACCAATCAAGCGACGGAAAGACACCCAACGTCGATGCTCTCGTCGCATTGCTGAAGACAGTGAGGGAGGCCGGGGGGTTGCCCTACCTCGGCACCTTCCCCTCTGAGACGAGGCCTGAGACTGTTACACGAGATGTTCTTTCGGCCTTAAGGGGCCTCCTCGCCAACAGGAGACTCTCCTTTGGGTTGCAGACAGCCTCCGAGAGGCTGTTGCGGCTTACTAAAAGAGGACACGACGTGTCTGTGGTGGAGGAGGCGGTGGCAACGGCGCGTGCCTTCGGCTTCACGCCGGTCGTAGACGTAATAGCTGGTCTGCCCGGCGAAGAAGAGGAGGACGTTGTTGCCACCGTCAGGGAGATGGAGAAGCTGATAGCCATAGGGGCGATGATACGGGTGCACTACTACGTACCACTACCGGGAACCCCTCTGTGGCTACAAGAACCGCGCCCACCTCACAGACTCTACCAGGAATTTGTAAAGAGGTGGAGGAAGAAGGTTGAGGGGTACTGGGAGGAGCAGATGGCGCTAGGCAGGAGAATACTAGAGACTTACCGAGAGATTGGGAGCTACCTCTCGCGCACCACGCCCAGCTCCACGGCTAGCTGAAGATACCACATAGCCAACCGCCTAGCCAGAAGCCACACAGCTACCTCCCGCGGCGCGCCCACGACCTCCTCAGCGACGCCGACCTGTATCTTATCGACGACCCCCCGGGCGAGTTGCTCCACCACCTCCTCAGCCGACCTGCCGGACATCGCCGAAATTTTTGCAAACGTCTCGGACGTGGGAAAGACCTTGTCTACCCACTCCCCCAGGCCTAGTTCCTCAAGCCGTCTAAAATATGCTCTTACCAACTCGTCAATATTGTTGATACTGGTAGCCATACTCCTCGTAGTAACGCCTAAGCGCCTCCTCCCTCCTCCTCTCCCTCAGCTCCGCCAGCCCCGTATCTATCAGCTTGGCGCCGATCAGCCCTATAGCCAGCAACAAAACAGCCCTAACCACATTTACGCTCACCACGTACGGATCAGGCACGCCGGAGATCTTAGCAGTCATCGTCTGGCCCAGAATGGGAGCTGTGATGTTCAGCGTGGCCCTGGGCACCCCGGCGAAGTAAAGCACTGCGGCGTTTACCACAGCAAAGGCAACAAGCGCCAAGCCGACCACCAGGAACGCCAAGGCGGACGCGTAGAGCTTCATGCCAGCCCCGTCAAGGCACCTATTTATCTGTGACGTCTCTACAAAGGTCGTAGAACCAAGGCACCTCCACCGCATCCAGCCGCCACCTCTGCCTCACAAAACTCCGCTCCGGAGTTGTATACACGCCGCCTCTATACGCATAGTAGCCCGTCAGAGCAATCATAGCCCCGTTGTCGCCGGCGTATTCGTCAGGTACGATTCTCACATCGACGCCGTAATCCCTCCCAATGTGGAAAAGCACATCTCTCAACCTCCTACTCCGCGCCACGCCCCCCGCCACCACCAAATGCCGCTTCTTGGTAAAGGCAATCGCCCTCTCAGTGACTTCAGCCAGCATGTAATACGCCGCCTCCACAAGCGACTTACACACCACAGGCAGAGGCGCCCCCTCCTTAACCAGCTTCAAGGCGTAGGTCGTCAGCCCGGCGTAGGAGAGGTCCTGACCCACAATAGGCATCGGGAAGGGGACCACGCCCCCCGCCTCCTCGGCGCATTTCTCCACAGCCGGGACACCGGGGAACCCGAGGCCGACCTCCCGCGCGAACATGTCAATAGCGTTCCCAATCGCCACGTCAAGAGTCTCCCCAAACACCCTGTAACGCCCCTCAGAGAAGCCTGCGATCACCGTGTGCCCCCCAGAAATCAATAACACAAGCGGGTCACAGGTGGAGGTGGCAAACCGAGCCACCTCTATGTGGGCAACCCCGTGGTGAACAGGGACAATCGGCACCCCCAGCTTTATCGCCAAAGCCCTCGCCAACACCGCGCCTATCCTCAACGCGGGCCCCAGCCCAGGCCCAGCGGCGTAGGCCACAACTCCAATATCCGACAGCCTTACGCCGTAGGTATCGAGTAGTTGCTTGAGGAGCTGGGGGGCAACCCGCGAATGGTGCTCCGCCGCCTCCCTTGGGTGTATGCCGGCGCCGTGCGGAGGGACGTAGGTCCTCCCAACCTGGCCGACAATCCTACCCTCCTTAACTAGCCCAAGGCTGAAGGTGTGTGCCGTGGACTCGACGCCGAGTACAAGCACCTACCTCTGGAACTGGGTGTAGCCGCACTTCCCGCAGTGCCACCTAGGCACAGGCTCCTTGTGGAAAGCCATAACAGAGCCGCACTTGGGGCACAGCTTGTTCTTAAATCTAAACACCCCCTTCTGTAAATCGAGCTCGTACCACGTGGCGGCGCGGGGGAGCTTCTTCTCGCTCTTCGCCGGGGCCTTCTTAGACATGGCTACTTCCTCCTCTTCCTCTTCTTCTCCCTACGCTCATTCCTCCTCTTCCGAGCCTCCTCCACCAACTTCTTGCCCTCCTCGCCGAGGTTCCTAGCCAGTATGTAAAGCGGCTCAATAACCCTTGCCAGCTTAGAGTCGTTGTATACGTGGATCTCAGCCACAGACTTACCCACCCCGTACTGGGTCTTAATTTTTCTAACAAAAACATTAGAGACGTCAACCCCCAGTTGCTTCGACACCCACTCCCTCACGCTTTGACGCATAGGGGTGGACACATTTAGGTGAGCCGCCTCTACCAAGAGCTCCCGCCTGCCGAGTAGCTTATTCTCCCTTATATTAACAATGCTGAAAGACTCCGAAGACACGAGGTCCCGGAAGGGGGGCTTTAAAAATTTTGCCTCTAAACGTTGGATCACTGGGACTTATCGAGCTCTTCTACGCCTCTCAGCGGGCAACGCTCTTCTCTGCAGATAGTCGACTATACCCACTACAAACGTGGCGCCCACCAGAGCCCCCGCTTTATCAATGGAAAATTCCTTATTCACAGGCGCTAGGTAAATAAATAACTCTCTAGCCAATGCGACGAGGGCCACGTCAATGATTTTATACACAACAATACGTTTCTGTTCGATATAAGTAATGAATGTATCTATTAATTCTACAAATACAACAACTAAAAAGACGTCTGATAACACGTTGTATATAGAAATTGCTAAAAGGTCAGGCGGTTTACTAATATTTTGGAATAAGTTATAAACTCTGCTAAACGCAATGTAGAGAGATAAAGCTAAAAGAAACGACGTCAACAAGAGGATTAGTAAATAAACTAAATATTCACCTCTACGTAGAGCTTCTACGACATTCACGCCGCCGATGGGGGGACTACTTAATATATTTTTAGTCATATATACTCCAGGTGGCGTCTTTGACATGCGGAGAGTGGCATATAGGAAAAATGCGGTGAAGGTAGCTTTGCTGTATCCATCCACATACGCCGTGGCTATGTCATCCGCCGTCTTCCATATGCTGTACTTCAAGCTACAAGACGCGGGTTTTTATGTGGAGAGATTTACTGCAGACAGGGGGCCGAGGGGCGTGGAGGACGGCACTCCGCTTAAGGAGTTTGACTACGTAGTGGCCACAGTCCACTACGAGCTTGACTATATCAACATCGTCAAGATGTTTCTAAAAGCCGGCATACCCACGCGGGCGTCTCTCCGCGGCAAGCCGAGGCTTGTTTTGGGAGGCCCTCCGGTTACTGCAAATCCAGAGCCCATGGCGGAGTTCGCCGATGCCGTAGTGCTGGGAGAGCTGGAGCCTAACTGGGAGTTGCTGGTGGAATACATGGCCACTGGAGAGGAGGTGGAGGGGCTCTACTACCCACGTAGAGGCGCGTACCCCGTGGAGATACGCCACGCCGGCGACTTGACGTGGCTTGACTACAGACGCATACCTGAGCCCGAGGCCGCCTTCAGCATCTCAGTAGAGCTGGCCCGTGGTTGCCTGTATTCATGTCTGTTCTGTATGGAGAGCTACATCTCAAAGCCCTACAGGCCCAGGGACTGGGAGGCAGTGCTGAGGGAGGCCGCCGAGCTGTACGGAAAATACGGCGTGAGGCCGGCGCTGATTTCGCTAACCGCAAACGCCCACACGCACTTCAAGGATCTGCTCCGCGAGGCGGTGAAGAGGGGCATCCCCCTCTCACTCCCCTCTCTCCGGGCTGAGCTTCTAGACGACGAGTCTCTCGAGCTCATCGCCGAGGTCGGCCAAAGGACAGTTACCATCGCGCCGGAGACAAGCGAGCGGCTTAGGAAGGCGCTGGGGAAAGACATCGGCGACGAAGACGTGTTGAGAGTGGCGAGAAAAGCCGCCGAGCTCGGCCTCAAGATAAAGCTCTACATGATGGTGGGCGTGCCTTGCGAGAGAGAAGACGACATAGAGGCGGCCCGGAGGCTCGTGGCGGAGGTGAAGAAGACTGGGGCCACCCTCTACCTCAGCGTCAACCCCCTCGTCCCGAAGCCCCAGACCCCCCTCCAGTACCACCCAATGGCCTCTCTGGACTATCTAAAGAGAGCTATTGAGGAGATGAGGAGGGCTCCCCACGACCAGTTCTCCTACTATGATCCTCTGCTGGCCGTCGCGCAGGCGGCAATCGCGCTTGGCGGTAGAGAGGCGGCTCGGCTCATAGAGGGGGCGGCCTTGTCTAACTCGCATAGAGTTTACTGGAGGAGGTTGCTCCGCGCCGGCGAGCTGGACTACGTATTCAAGCCGAGGGTGGAGCCGTTGCCCTGGAGCCACGTACGTGGGTTCTACGCGCCGAGTCAGCTGAGGAAGATGTACGAGGCTTTTCTAGAAGCTACGTGTAGCTAGGAGAATCCACAGGGCGTTGTTAAAGGCGTGTAGGGCCACCGAGGCCGCGTACCCGCCGCCCCGGTACATAAGGGAGAGGGCTAGCCCGTATAGCGACGCCAAGAGGGGGTTCGCTGGGTGTAACATTCCAAAGATCACAACGGCGAATATCCACGAGAGGGGGCTAGGTAGGGTTGTAAACGGTAGCGCTCTAAAAACAAACTCCTCTGCCAGCGGCGCCAGGACGACAGCCTCCCACCACGGAGGTGTATAGCTCGGAGGCCCGACGAGGGCTAAGTCCAGCAAGAAGGTAGTCCCGTACACCAGGGCCGCCGCGACGACGTACCTAGGCGCCGGCTCTATACGCACCAGCCTCTTGCCGTATATAATCGTTGCAGACAGCACAACCACATAGCCCCAGGGCCTGGGCGTCGCGATCATCAATACAAGAGCCGAGACAAGGCCGGCGATTTTCAGAGGCGAGACGGCGCCCCCATCTTTATAACTCACGGGGTTTTGCAATACATGGCGTATATATATGATGAGGGAGAGCACACGGTGGTGCACATCCCCATAGTCTCCCTTAAAGAGGGAGAGGTGGTTGAAGAGGCTATGGAGTTTGTAGTGGATAAGGGGGGGAGGGTGGTCAAGGGCCCCCTCGCCTCCCTTCAAGAGGCGTACCACAAGGCGCTGGAGAGCCTATCCCACGCCCTGAGCCAGACGGAGACCCTACTAGACGGGCTTGAGTACAAGCTGGAGATGGAGGAGCCTGTGAAACCCGGCGAGCTGTACGCCGCCTCCTACATGGCGCATGCCCTCTACTACTACGCCGCCCTTCTCCACCAGCTGGGAGACGAGCTGTATAGAAGAGGCTTAATCGCCCACCGCCAAGCCAACTACTCGAGGTATCTGAGGAGGAGGGCGCTTATGCTTAGGAGATATGCGAGAGACATAAGACTCCTCCACGCCACCGTGGTTCAGCTTTCGCTAAACGAATCTATGAAGAAGCTGACTTGGCTCGGCACAGTAGCCCTTCCCGCGTTAGTCATAACTAGCTTCTACGGCATGAATCTTGAATGGCTACCGCTGGCTAATCACCCCCTAATTGTATTTGCGATCCTCGCCATCGCCTCTATATCCTTTGCTTATATACTTAACAAAATTTAAAAAGAGAACCTCCTTCATTTCTGTGTTGCTTCTCCCAAATATCGACTTCCTTGTTGATCCTAGGGAGGCAGTTGAGGCGATTAGGGCGGGCTACTTCGCCGAGGTGAAGTTCCTGCCGAGGCAAGCGCTGACTGTAGGCGACACGTGGTTCGCCCCGATGGTTGGATACATGGCGGGCGCTGGGATAGCTGTGAAGATCGTCGGCATATATCCCAAGGCCACCCCCAGAGTTAAGGCTGTGGTTGCCGTATTCGACCCAGAGTCCGGCGCCCCTCTGGCGTTGATAAATGGGACCCAGCTGACGGGGTGGAGGACAGCCGCCGCCAGCGGCGTAGCGGCCAGGGCCCTTGGCGCCGAGCCCAGCACGGTCGGCATTGTGGGGGCGGGTACGCAGGGCGAGTACCACCTACGCATATTCAAGGCGCTGTACCCAGCGGCCCAGTTTAAAATATTCGACGTCGCACATGAAAAAGCCGCCGAGATGGGGAAGAGATACGGCGCAACTTCCACTTCGCTGTCTGACGTGTTAAAGAGCGATTTGTTGATAGTGGCTACCACGTCGACGGTTCCAATAGTCAAAGGCGCCGAGCTTAGGAAAGGCGCTGTGGTTATTTCTATAGGCGCGCCGCGGCCCGTGAGGGAGATAGACGAAGACGTGAAGAAAATGGCCGGATGCATGCTCGTGGACAATCCCCACGCGGCGGAGGAGACAGATGACGTGGGACCCACCTGGGTTTACGTCGGCGACTACTTAAAGGGAGCTAGGTGTAGCTTCGGCGAGGTGCGGGTATACAAATCCGTTGGAAACCCGCTCTTCGACGTCGCGTTCGCCAACTACGTGCTAGAGAAGGCAAAGAAGCTGGGGGTAGGCGTCGAGGTGAGGTGGGACTAGTACTCACTTGGGATAGAGGCACTATACTGCTGGACGGCCACCTACCCAACGAACTCAAGTGTCTCTCCTTTTTAAAATACGATGGAAGGGTTGGGAAGTACAGAGCCCTGGCCGTGTACTACACCCGCGTCATAGCCACTGCAAAATCCATGGGCCTCAGCGTCGAGGACAGGGTGTGGAATCTCCACTGTAGCGAGGTGAAGGCGGCGTCCGAAATAAAGCTTAGGCCCTACCAACATGAGGCCTTGAAGTCTTGGCTCAAGACGAAGAGAGGCGTCGTGGTGATGCCGACTGGGGCCGGCAAGACCCACGTGGCCATAGCCGCCATCGCCGAACTGAGGGAGCCAGCCCTCGTGGTGGTGCCCACGGTGGAGCTTGTGGAGCAGTGGCGGGGGAGGCTGTGGCAGTTCTTCCCGGGACGCGTCGGCGTGTGGTACGGCGAGGAGAAGAGGGAGAGTTGCATAACGGTCATCACATACGACTCTGCGTACGCCGCCGTGGAGACGCTCGGCAATAGGTACAAACTGCTGATTTTCGACGAGGTGCACCACCTCCCCTCCCCCTCCTATAGACAGATAGCGGAGCTGAGCCCGGCGCCGCACCGCCTCGGCCTAACCGCCACGCCGGAGAGAGCCGACGGCCTGCATGTAGATCTGGACTGGCTGGTGGGGCCGGTGGTATACCGCATATCCGCCTCGGACATAAGGGGGGTGTGGACCGCGGACTACGACATCGAGGTGGTTAAGGTAAGCCTAAAAGAGGATGAGAAGAGGCTCTACAGAGAGCTGGAGGGTAAATATCTAAGCTACTTGAGGAAGAAGGGTTTAAAGTTCAAGTCGCCTTCGGATTTCCAGAAGCTTATCTACCTATCCGGCCGTGACCGCGGGGCTAGGGAGGCGCTGGAGGCCTGGCACCGCATGAGGCAGCTCCTATTTGAGACCGAGGCTAAGGTGGATGCCGTGGGCGAGATACTGGCGAGGCACCGCGGCTCGAAGATACTCATATTTACCGAGTACACCTCCCTGGCGAGGGCTGTTTCGGAGCGCTACCTAATCCCCCTAGTGACTCACGACATCTCGCCGCAGGAGAGGGAGCAGGTGATGGCTATGTTTAGGAGAGGCGAGTTGAAGGCCGTGGTGACGGGGAAGGTGCTGGACGAGGGCGTGGATGTCCCCGACGTCGACGTGGTCGTCATCCTCGGGGGGACTTCGAGCACTAGGCAGTTTATCCAGCGGATGGGCAGGGCCCTGAGGCTTAAGCCCCACAAGGCGAAGATATACGAGGTAATCACAGCGAGCACCCGCGAGGTGGACACGGCGCGTAGGCGTAAGAGAGGCGTGTCGTGATTCCGCTAGACTATCTGAGGGTAGTTAGGAGGGGGAGGGAGATAAGGCCTAGGTACCTAGGCGACGAGGCCCTCGCCAGGGAGATCATAGACGCGGCGAGGGCGTCGAAAACCCTTGGAGAATTTAGAAA
>NZ_JBMFKV010000010.1:0-22653 GCF_049971835.1 Pyrobaculum sp. | reverse complement strand
TGTGGAGGGTGTGGTAAAGCTGGCAGGCGGCTGGCTAATCCCAACCAGCCTACTCCCCTATCTAAAAGCCGCAGTCCTGATGTACAAAGCCGTGGTTGAGGGAGGGGGCTGGGAGTCAAGAGGAGAGGGGAGAGGAGAGCTAAACCCCCCAGTACGTAAGGATATGTAATGCCGCAGGCGCCGAGAAGCGGCTGGGAGACGCCGGGCAAGAGCGGCGGGTTGAAATTTACAAAAGGCGTCGGGAGCCCCGCCGGGTGAGGAAAAGCGCCGGGCGGGGCTGGATGTGGGGGTCTGGCTATACGCAAGCTCACATACGCCGAGCGGAGCTGGTACATGGAGGTGCAGGCGGCGCGGCTTTCGCTTGCCGGAAGAGCGCTCTGGGGCTGAGCCCCGCCTACGGCCCATAACTGGGATCGCCCTGCAGAGCCCCTCAAGGGGTTCCCACCCCCGCACCACAACTCTATTATTGATAGCTCTACTTACGTGCTTAGAGAAGGTCTGGGTTTGTTTGGCGTGTTTTGAAGAAGCTTACCTCTTTGTAGTTTTTCAGTGGTGGGGTAATATTTATAAGAGCGTGGTTAGTTAATCTCATGGTTGAGGCGTTTGTGTTCATAAATACGGAGATTGGGGCGGAGGACGAAGTGATGGATGCGTTGGTTAAGATGCCTGAGGTGAAGGAGGCGATGATTGTATATGGGCCGTATGACCTTGTGATCAAGGTTTCAACTGATACTGCGGAGAATTTGAGGAAGCTCATAAGCGAGAAGATTAGGAAGTTGCCGAAGATTAAGAGTACGACTACGTTGATAATTGCCAAGTCTATTGTAAAGTAGTTACTGGGCGGCGGCTTCTTCGGTTTTTTCCTTCTTCTTTTCGAGCTCCTTGGCCCCGAGGGGGATGGCGGGGGGTCCGGAGTAGTCTTTTGGGTATACCACCACGGCGTTTATCTGTACTATTGTGTCTGTGATGGTGTTGCCTCTGACTAGCTTCTTCTTTTTCATGCCCTTCTTGGGGGGCCAGTACCCCGGCGGGCCGTCTGCCAGGATGTACTTCTTCACGGGGCCGGGGATGCCTGGGTGCATGGGGGCGCCCTCCACGCCGCTGCCGCCGGTGATCCTGATTTTTGCGCCTTTTGGCAACTCGATGAAGTCTTTGAGAACTACGCCGTCGATCTCGTCGCCTATCTTGAGACCTACGAACCTCTGGGCGAGTGGGTCCTTGACCTCGAACTGCCTCGCCTTTCCAGAGATGGGGTCGGAAAGCACGAGCTTAAACGTAGGCATGTGGGGGGTCGGACCCACCTATTTTTAAACATTTTCCTTTATACAGGCGTGGAGCTGGTTGTTCCCCTCTGCGGCACCTGGAGGGAGTTCCAGGAGGCGACTCTTATCGTGAGGGAGGGCGTCGTCACTGCGGTGGGCCGGGTAGGCGATTCGTTCGACGAGAGGGTTGTGGATGTTGGGGATGTGGCGGACGTCGTTAGGCCTTACGTCGAGCTCTACGACTGGTTTGCTTCGGAGGTGGGGAGGGTCCTCGGCGTTGAGTATGGCCCTGACCGTGCGGGGCTTTTCCAGTGGCTGAGGAGCCACGTGGCGTTTATCGACTCTGCAAACGCCAGGTGGGGGAGGCTGGTGGACGGCGTGGGGCCCTTCTCGGTTAGGCGTTTTGTGAAGAGGGTGTACATGCCCTACATCGGCCACTCGCTGACGCTTACCTACGTGGCGTATCCATATCCAGATGCCATCGTAGCCGCGGAGAACAAGGGCAGGACCATGGCTATTGGTAGCGTAGTGGTGGAGTGGGGAGGGGTGAAGGTGGCGTCGGCGGGAGTGCGGACTCTGGCCGGGGCGTTGCTACTGGCGCAGGCGGCGCCGGAGCTACGTCCAGAACTTGGGGAGTTGAAAAAGGCGCTGGAGGGCTTCGTGGAGAGATTTAGGGCTATCTCGGCGTGTCGGTGACGTCGAAGGCGAGCTCGCCCCACTCCCTAGTCTTCGCCTTTATTTCGATCTTGTGCGCGCCGGGTTGAAGGACGAGGCCTTGTAGCAGGATGGTGACCTCGTCTCTGACGTTGAACTTGTAGCCAGCCGTAGCCAGCTCCTGGGCGGCTCTCTTCTGGCCCCCGGCGATAACCGCTATTTTCTCGGCGGGCACCTTCTGGCCGTCTACGGCGATGTCCAGCCCAACTACCGTCGCTGGCGCCAGGGAGTTCCTCAACTTAAAGGTAGCCCCCTCTGGCGTGTTTGTGAGACTCCCCTGGACATACAGCTGTCTCAACACCGCTGGTGGGAGCATAGCTGGTCCGAAGTCCGCGTTAATATATGTGCACTAGCCAAAAATTTATAGTGAATTCGATATCTATGGTTCCTCTGGAGAAACTGGAAAAACTCCGCAACTGGGGCTACGACGTGGTTGTCAAGGGGCGCGACGTGGAGCTGTACTTCACCACGCCCACTGTGGGGGAGGCGGCGTCGAACCCAGAGGTGGGTAGCGAGAGGCGGCGCATCGTGGTGAGGGGCGTCGTCGAGGGCGACGTGGTGAGGCTCACCGACGCCTATGTAGAGGAGGAGGGCGGCGCCCGCCGCCGGATAGATATACGGGATCTCGAGCTATGGCTCGACTACGTAAAAACCTTATAAGGAGGGGCGTAGTGTGGGTCTGACCCCCGGAGCGGGGGCTCATGAGCGGCGGACACTCAAAGGCGGCCCCGCCGCGACTACCTCACCAGGGGCTTCGCCAGCTCCATTATTTTCTGGTAGTGGTCTTTTGCCTTGACCGCGGCGCTCGCCAGCAACACCCCCCTGGTGCCCAGCCTCAGCGCAGCCTCCACATCCTCCCCGCTTTCAATACCGGCGCCTGTGATGACGGCGACATCGGGGAAGTGCCTGCCCACCAGTTGCACAGTCTCCACGACGGTTTCCGGCTTGTATTTAGAGACCGCCCTGCCGGTGCCTATTAGCTCCGGCGGCTCCACCGCCACCGCGCTGGGCCCCAGGGTAGCCGCGGCGAGGCTGGTCCTCGGGTCGGGGGCGCACGTCACCACGTCGAGCCCGAGGGCCCTCGCTCTGGGGATGAATCTGCCTAGGTCGTTTAGGCGGAGGGGGGCCTCGCTGTGGTTTAGAATAATTCCTGAGGCACCTGCCTCCTTGACGTTTTCAAGAGCTGTATGGGCTGTGTAGGCGCCGGCGCCTTCGACGTCGGCGCCCTGGGCGTAGACCGGTATAGCCACCGACTGGGCGACGAGGGCGAGCTCGAAGTGATTGGGAGCCACGGCTATGTTTACCCCCAGCTCCTTTGCAACTCTCTCGGCGGCTTTTGCTATCTCCACAGACCTGGATCCCGCGGCCTCTTTATACGCCTTGAAGTTTATGATTAGTATGGGGAACTTCATATCCGACGCAACGGGGCCTCTTTAAAAATTACTCCCCTCTCTGACAAGGGACATAAGGGCGAGTATAGAGACGGCCACTAGGTAGAGGAGGAGCGGGATGTGCTCCACAGCGAGGCCGCCGAATCCCGTGACAGGCGACCACACGGTTCTGGAGACTCTCCCGGCGTTAAACGATGCAACTAGAAGAACCGCGCCGAGGATTTTTCTATTTCCCCCTCGGAGGAGGGTTGCGCCGAGTGCGGCGTATGTCGTAGCTAGTGCTAAATTTTCGGCTACGAGTAGCGGAGGCAGCCCGACGAAGTTTATGCCGACGTAGCCCACTGCTAGGAGTAGAAGGAAGGGTGCGAGTATTCTGCGCATATACTCTGTCGGGGCTGGGTTTAAAACTATTTACTTTTTTGCATCAACTTCTGAAGGACGTAGGGCAGTATGCCGCCGTGTTTGATGTACTCCACCTCTGCCCAGGTGTACACCGCCAGCCTCGCCTTTACCTCATCTACGCGGCCGTCCCTCCGGCGGATTCTCAATGTAACCTCCTTACCAGGCGCCAGGCCCTCGGAGAGCCCCACCACGTCTATCGTCTCTGAGCCCTCTAGGCCGAGGCTGTCGACAGTTACGCCTTGGGGTAGCTGTATGGGTATTATGCCGACCATGGTGAGGTTGGATCTGTGGATTCTCTCGAAGCTCTCGGCTATCACAGCCTTGACGCCCAGTAGCTTCGGGCCCTTGGCGGCCCAGTCTCTGCTCGACCCTGCGCCGTAGTTTTTCCCGGCCAGGACGACTAGGGGCGTCCCCTCTTTTTTGTACGCCTCTGCCGCCTCGAAGACGGTCATGACCTTCCCCTCTGGGAACTTGATGGTGAGGCCGCCGTCTAAGTTTCCAATCTTGTTCTTGTAGCCCTTGCTGGAGAAGGTGCCCCGCACCATCACATGCCAGTTGCCCCTCCTGGCGCCGAAGGTGTTAAACTCCGAAGGCCTCACGCCGAGGGACATGAGGTACTGCCCCGCGGGGTTGTCAGTCGTTATGTTGCCCGCCGGCGATATGTGGTCCGTCGTAATGCTGTCGCCCAGCACCAGCAACGGCCTCGCCCCCTTAATGTCGCCGACCTTTACCTCGCCCTCGAAGAGGGGAGAGGGCTGTACATAGGTGTCGCCCGGGTCCCACTTGTAGAGGAGGCCGCTTGGTGCCTCCAGAGCCCGCCACTCGGGAACTAGCTCGCCAGCTTTGCTGTACTTTTCGACATACATCTTGGGGTCTAGCCACTCCTCCACCACTCTATTCACCTCCTCGGGGGTGGGCCAGAGATCTCTTAAATACACGGGCCTGCCCCCTCTGCCGTGGACAAGCGGCTCCGACTCTAGGTTTTTCAACACAGTGCCCGCAAGGGCGTAGGCCACCACCAGCGGGGGCGAGGCGAGATACGCGGCGCGGATGTCTGGATGCACCCTTGCCTCGAAGTTCCTATTGCCCGACAGCACCGCCGCGGCGAGTATGTCGTGCTCCTTAATTGCCTTGGCCACGGGCTCAGGCAGGGGGCCGGAGTTCCCAATACACGTGGTACACCCAAAGGCGACGACTTGGAAGCCCAGCTCATCTAGGTATTTCTGCAACCCGCTTCTCTCCAACAGCTCCGCAACGGCTCTGGAGCCCGGCGCGAAGCTGGTCTTCACGTATGGGGGCGGCCTTATGCCGAGTTCGTAGGCTTTCTTGGCCACGAGGCCCGCGGCGACTAGGAGGTATGGGTTGCTGGTGTTGGTGCAGCTGGTTATTGCGGCGATGGCCACGTCTCCATCTCCGAACTCGACACGTCTACCGTCTATCTCAATCTCTACAGCCTTTCTCTGCGTTCTCTTTTTCCTCTCCTGGAGGAACGTGAGGAAGCTCTTGGGCGCCTCGGCGAGGCTCCTCCTCTGCCACGGGAGGGTGGGGCCCGCCAAGTTCCTCTCGACCGTGGATAGGTCGAATTCCACCACCTGGCTGTACTCGGCGCCCTCCACTCCGCCGAAGACGCCCTGGAGCTCGTAGTACCTCCTAACCAACGCGACGAGGTCCTCCGGCCTGCCAGTTGCCCTTAGATACGAGAGGGTGTTTTCGTCGACGGGGAACAGGCCTGTGGTGGAGCCGTACTCCGGCGCCATGTTGGCTATAGTGGCGCGGTCGGGCACCGAGAGCTTCCTGACCCCCTCGCCGAAGAACTCCACGAAGGCGTCCACTACATACACCTTACGTAGGAACTCCGTCACGGCCAGCACGATGTCGGTTGCCGTGACGCTGGGCCTCGGCTCTCCGTATAGGTGGACCCCCACCACCCTCGGCACTCTAATCGTGATGGGCTCCCCCAGCATCGCCGCCTCAGCCTCCACCCCGCCCACCCCCCACCCCACGACGCCGAGGCCGTTGATCATCGTGGTGTGGCTGTCCATGCCGACCAGCGTCTCGAAATATGCCAAGTCGCCGTCGGTCATCACGACCCTAGCCAGGTACTCCAGATTTACCTGGTGTATTATGCCCGTGCCCGGCGGGAAGATTCTGAGGTTTCTAAAGGCCTGCTGGGCCCACTTTAGGAAGCGGTACCTCTCCCTGTTGCGGGCAATTTCGAGTTCGAGGTTTCTCCTAAGCGCCTCGCGCGACCCCCAGAAGTCCACCTGGACAGAGTGGTCAATTATGAGGTCCACCGGGACCTGCGGATTCACAAGAGAGGGGTCCTTGCCCATCTTCACAGCTATGTCCCGCATAGTGGCGAGGTCCACCACGGCGGGGACGCCGGTGTAGTCCTGCATGACCACCCTAGAAATCTTGATGGCTACCTCCCCCTCAGGCGCCTTGGGATTCCACTTGGCAAGCCTCTCCAAGTGCTCTCTCGTGACGTCGCGCCCGTCGAGGTTGCGCATGACGTTTTCTAGAAGGACGCGTATGGAGTAGGGAAGGCGAGCCACGTCATATCCCTCCTTCTCAAGCGCCTTAAGCGGGAAATACCTATACGTAGTCCCCCCCAAGGCGAACTTCTCTACATACATTGGCAAGATGTAGATTCTTGGAAATTATATAATATTATTCACTAACTGCCTTAACCTATTTGCGTGTTGTGTCTAACAACCGCCTCCCTCACGACCCTGGCGTTCCCCACAGCAATGATAGACACGTCCTCTACCTGCATCACGTAGCCGCAGTAGGGGCACTGGTGCCTCTTTGCGTCCAACCTGGCGGCGCTCGCCTTGCCGCACCGGGGGCACACGACGGCCACATACCTCATCAATATCTAGAGCTGAGAATTGTTTTTAACTTCCTCACGGCGTCCCACGCGTCGTGCTGGGTGCAACTGTAGCGGGCGATCTCTAGGCAGATCCCGCCCCGCTGATCGGCGCCGTATTTAACCTCGGTGGCGAACAGCAACCCCCTATACTTCACAACCCCGAAGCTCCTCCGGAGCGTGATCCTGCCTAACATCTTCACGGTGGGGGTACATATTTTTACGTATTCAACTGCCCTTCCGACGGGGGCGATTGGCTCTACACATATGTCAATGCGCCTAACCGGCACGTCGTATACGAACCGCGGCGGCGCGGGGTGCGACACCGGGGCGCAGATGGACACATCAGCCGCCAGGTGGCCCCCCATCCACTCGATCAGCAAAAGACCCAGCGCCGGTGGCGACGCCGAGGGGCAGAAGACGCCGCCCCACTCGCCCTCCAATAGAAGCTTCACCTTTTCCAAGTTTTCAGAAATCCACTGTCTGATAGGGGCCGGCGGGTCTATGTCAAATCGGTACTTTACCCGCCGCTGAGCCAAGCCTTGTACATAAGCCTTCCTTGTCACAGATGCTTTGAAGGCTAAATTTATAAATGGAATTTTTCGGGGGGTCTATGCCGATTTGGTACAGAGAAGAGGAGGAGTGGGAAGAGGAAGAGGAGCTGTGGGAGGAGTTTGAAGAGGAGTGGGAAGAGGAGGAAGAGTGGTAAATTCTCCTTTTTAATCCTCTCCAGTTTTTCTACTCGCGGCTCATCTAAACGAGTTAAGTTTTTTAAGTGATCAGTGTTAGGGTGCCAGTTGCCTAAAAATATTTCTCAAGGGGGGAAGGTGTCTCTTCTTTATTTTCTTGTTGGGTGTCTTTTTGGTTTTACAAGTATGGTGTATGCAGGTACTAACGTGTAGTGTAGGGGTTTTTGGGGGTTAAATTTTTAAATTGCGTGATACGGGGAGTTTCATGGCGGGGGGCGTGGGGGGTAGGGTTGTAGTGGGGAGGCATGTGTATGGCAACCTGTATGGATGTGATTCTCACGTGCTTGGCGACGAGGCGGCGCTGATTACAATTGTAAAAGAGGCTGTGAAGGTGGCTAATGCGATGTTGCTTTCGATAGGTTCGTACAGGTTTGGGCCCAACGGCGGGCTCACCGTATTTGCTGTGGTGGCGGAGAGCCACATATCTATACACACGTGGCCTGAGCACGGCTTCGCGACGGTTGATGTATATACCTGTGGCGATCACACAGATCCCAAAGCCGCGTTTGACTACATAGTATCTCAGCTAAAGCCCAAGCGGCTGGAGGTCTTCTTTGGAGATAGATCAATGTATAGAGAATAAATTTATAAATTGACTTTTTTCAAGACTCGTGACTAAATACTTTAAACAGGCATATTTAGAAATTGCGAATTTTATACTTCAATCGCTAGATAAGCTAAATCTAGATGCAATTGAGACATTTATAAAAACAATAGAAGAATTGTATAGGCTCAATAAGAAGATTCTAGTCGTGGGCGTGGGGAGGAGCGGGCTGGTGGGTAGGGCCTTCGCCATGAGGCTTAGACACCTAGGGGCGAGGTCATACGTGCTGGGGGAGACGATTACACCTTCGGTTGAGGAAGGAGATATGGTGGTGGCGATTTCGGGAAGCGGCACCACCCAGATAGTCGTCGCCGTAGCTGAGGCGGCTAAGAAGATGAAGGCCAAGGTGGCGGCCATCACCACGTACCCCGACTCGCCCCTCGGCAAGCTGGCGGACATCGTGGTGTTTGTCCCGGGCAGGACTAAGGTGGCGTCGATGGACGACTACTTCGCCCGCCAGATACTAGGCATACACGAGCCGCTGTCCCCCCTAGGCACCCTTTTCGAAGACACCACCATGGTTGTGCTAGACGCCGTAATAGCCGACCTCATGAAGCGGCTGGGAAAAAACGAGGCGGAGCTAGCCAAGAGACACGCAAATATTGAAGTGCCCTGACGCCGTTGCTCAAGTCAAGTCCCTACGGCGCAGGTTTTTTATTCAGTGTTGTCACCACCGCTCACAACTCGCCACACACCTGCCTTCATCAATGGGTGGTCTCGCGCACTTCCTTATTTACTTTATCTGCCTCTCAGAGTGGGGAAGTCGTCCTCTTTTTCGTTTAACACCTCTTGGAACCTCGGCTCCTTCAGCATTTCTCTTAAGGCATGCTTCACCAGCTGGCTACGGCTCTTGAAAAGACCTTTCTCCACCAGGCGGTCTATCCTCATTATCAACTCGGAGGGTAGCCTCAGGGATACCCTCTCCAGCGGCACCTTGCTCTTCCTTCGAGGCATATAAACGTAGAGAGTTGGTAATATATACTTCACGTTTTTATAGAGGGCTCAATCTCCACGCCAATGTACTACCTCCACCCTTACAAAGCCCTGTCGTCGAGCTCCACCTGCGTCAGGTATGTGCGCACCCTGCTCTCCACGCTGTTGGGAGGAGGCCCGGTGGTGTACGGCCAAGGCGGCGAGGCTGTGCTTGCCCTCTCCGGCTTTCACTCAGAGGACTGGCCGGCTGTCAACTTCCTCTCACTCCTGGTATACCTCTGGAAGAGGGGGGTTGTGGATATGCCGCCCACCGCCGCCGCCCCGGTGGTAAACGAGCGCGCCTTCCAGGGGGTGCCCATAGGCAGAGATGGGGCCGATCCCTACTTCGACTTTCTAGAGCTAAAGACAGAGGCGGCGCGGGCCGTGACGGAGTTTTACCACAAGTCGAGGCCGAGGGTGGTTGCCGTCTTCCTCGGCGGGAGGGAGTACGAGGCGGCGGCCACCACCGAGGCCGCGGCCCAGACGTTGCCGGCTAGGAAAATTACGCCGTCGCCGCACACGCCGGAGGGAGCTTTTACGCTTAAGTACAGCCACGGGTTGGTTTTCAGAATCCCGCCGGAGCCCCGGGAATTCGGCCTCCTCGCCCGCCACGTGGCTGACGTCTTGAAGAGAGCCGCGGCGCTACCGCCGGTGGAGCGGCCGCCTGTCAAAGTGGAGAAGAAGCCTATCTACCTGCTACACGGCGGCAGGGAGGTGGAAGACGGCGTTCTCATAGACAATGACGTCTACATATACATATGAGAGTTTTCCTGGGCATCACCGGGGCCTCTGGCGTGATCTACGGCGTCAAGGTGCTGGAGTTGTTGAAGAAGTCGGGTGTGGAGGTTCACCTCTCCATGTCGAAGACGGCTGAGAAGGTGCTGAAGCTCGAGACGGATCTCGACGCCGAGTATGTGAAGTCCATGGCCGACTATGTGTGGGACGAGGCGGATCTATCAGCTCCGCCGGCGTCGGGTAGCTACCCCATCGACGCGGTGGCGGTGGTGCCGTGCTCTACCAAGACCCTGGCGGCAATTGCGAACGGCCTCTCGCTGAATCTCATCGTAAGAGCCGCTGAGGTGGGGCTGAAGGAGAGGAGGAGGGTGGTTCTCGTAATTAGGGAGAGCCCCCTGTCGCTGGTCCACATTAGAAACATGGAGCTGGTCACCATGGCGGGCGCCGTCGTGATGCCCGCGGCGCCTGGCTTCTACACGAGACCTAAAACCATAGACGAGCTAGTCACCACGTTTGCCGGGAGGGTGCTGGATCAGCTGGGGATTAGACACAGCTACACACCCAGGTGGAGAGCCTAGGAGGCGCGCTCACCTACTACGGTTTTCAAAAGCATAGCCACGTGAGGTGCCCGGCTCTCCAGTACCTTAATTGCGTAGAGTATGTCGTCGTCAGGCTTTACCCCATACCTCAATAACGACGCCGCGGAGATCCCTAGCAAATCTCTGACTCTAGTCATTGAGATATTGATATTGCTTATTAAACTTCTTACCGTTATACTCCTCTTTATACAATGTTAGTGTAGATTTGATGTATTAATGGCACGATTATGGGAACCAACACAGTTAGCACCACGCCGTTGGCAAATGCGTATATAGAAAAGCAGGATCCGTAAAGCGCTGTGTACAGCGGTAGCGTGTTGTCCATTGTGGTGGCGCCCCCCATTGCCAAGACGCCGACTTTGCCAAACCGCCTAGCCAGCAGGGGGGCCAGTACGAAGGTGAGCTGTTCGCGGAGGAAGTTGACCAGCAACCCGTAGGCGCCTCCCGCGGCGTCGCCCGCCGCCGCCAGGTAGGGCCCGGTGAAGCTGTACCACCCCATGCCGAAGGCCACGGCCGGCGTGATGTTGAACAACAGTGTGAAAAACGGCGCAACCACGGCGGTAGCCGCGAGGGAAATCGCCGGGGCCGCCAGCATAGATACCTCAAACCTGACCCCCACCCCCGCCATGTCGGCGCCCGCAGCCAACAGCAATATAACAAGGAGGGGGTCAACCGCAGAAGAGTAGTCAAGCTTCGCCACCGACCCCGCGGCGAAGCCGGCGGCTAGGGCGAAGACGACGTAGAGCGTGATGGCCGGCCTCTGGGCGGAGCTGGCGGCGCCGCCTCTGTCGAACGCCGAGCCCAGCGCCACCGAGGCCAGCACCAGGGCCAGGGCGTATACAAAAGACACGAACAGGAACCCCCCCACATTTCTCAACACAACCTCTGAGGCGTTGGCCGCCACGAAGAAAACCAGCACAGTGACGACTGCCGTGAATAACCACGGCGGCGGGCGCCTCCTAAGCGCCTTGCCTAGCGCGTAGCCCGCCGCGATGGCTCCTAGGTACTTCACCAGCGAGACGTAGAGCACTGCGTAGAATTGGTAAGGGTTATTAGCCTTAAGTCTCTTTTAAACCCGTATATAGTAATGTGAAGACACTGAGAGAGAGTTCACTAAAACTTTTGAAAAACAGGAAAAAACGGGTCTTAAAAAGCGGCGAAGTACGGTACAGCGAGGTGGACGAAACCGAACTGAAAATATTCCTCACCGCGGTGGGGGTTAGATGCGATATGTGCAACACACGCCTCACACACCAAAACCTCGGCTACCTGCGCATCGGCGGCCGCGTAGAGCTCGCCCTGTGCGAGAAATGTTTAATAGACTACGTAGAGTATCTGGAAGAGATGAGAAAGGCCGTCGCTACTGAGTAGTGATGTCAAAAGCCTCAACCACCTTGAGAAACACATCTCTAAACCTCGCCGATAGATCCACCACGTCGTGCCTCCCCACCACATTCGAAATAACAAGGACACACCCCGTTTTAAACCCCCGAAGCCACCCAAGCGCCATCGCCGTGGCGCACTCCATCTCCACCGCGGCGGCCCCCCGGGCCCGCCAGTATTCTACAAAGTGGGGGTCCTCTGCGTAGAAGGCGTCGCTGGAGACCACGTAGCCGACCGGCGCCTTGAGGGACTGGGCCAGCCTTACAGTGAGGTGGGGATCCGCGGCGAGGGGAGGGCTGTAGCCGGGGAAGTAGGCCCCCAGCACCCCGCCGGCGGGCGCCGCGGCGGCGGCCGCCACCAAGACGTCGCCCACCTCCAACCCGCCGAAGGACCCCGCGGTGCCTATCCTCACGAAGATCTCCATCCCCAGCATCCTCAGCTCCTCCAGGGCTATGGCGGCGGAGGGTCCGCCTATGCCGTGGGCGGCCACTGTTATCCTCCTCCCCTTGACGCGGCCGGTGTAGACCGGGTATCTGTGCTCGTTGACCAGCCTCGCCCCCTCCATCAGAGAGGCGAATAGCCTAGCCCTGGCGGGGTCCCCCACGCCTATGACCACGAGGGCCACATCCCCGCGCTCCGCGCGGATGTGGTAAGGCACGTTACTGTGGCCACGGGGGTATATAACAAAAAATGTATAATAGCTAGGCATTTTGGAGATGCATGGAATTGGAAGCTCTTACCAAGGCGCTGGGGGTGTCCGGCTTCGAGGATGAGGTGAGGCAGAGGATTCTAAACGCCGCGGACGGGGCCGAAGTCGACGAATTTGGCAACGTCACCCTGCGGGGGAGATCTAAGGTGGCCTTCGTGGCGCACATGGACGAGATCGGTCTCCTCGTGACGAACATCGAGGAGGATGGGAGGCTGAGGTTTAGGAAGGTGGGCGGAGTCGACGACAAAATCCTCCCCGGCTCCTCGGTGGTCCTCTACGGCGACGGCTTCCGGGTGGAGGGGGTGATCGGAGTGGCGCCGCCGCACTTCCAGCAACAGCAACAGCAGGTGTCCTGGCAGGACCTCTACATAGACGTGGGGGCCTCCAGCCGGCAGGAGGCGGAGGCCATGGGCATCGCCCCCATGACCCCCGCCGCATTTTCGCGGCGGTATGTCGAGATGGGGAGGTACGTCTCCGCCACCGCTCTTGACGACAGGGCGGGTTGCTGGGCGCTTCTCGAGGCGTACAGAAGGGGCGCCCCGGCGACTTTTATATGGACTGTGCAGGAGGAGGTGGGGCTGATGGGGGCCAGAGCCGTTTCTAAAAACCTAGACGTGAAGTACGCCGTTGTGGTGGACACCACCGCCTGTTGCCACCCCAACTGGACGGGGGGCGTCAAGCCGGGGAACGGCCCCGTGTTGAGAATATTCGACAACTACGGCGCGTTCAACAACAAGCTAGCCAAGAAGGTGCTGGAGGTGGCCAAGAGGCGCGGGATACCTATACAGATCGGCTCCGGCGGAGGGGGGACGGACGCGGCGGCCTTCTTCGTCTCGGGCATCCCCTCTGTCGCAATTGGCATACTCACTAAGTACTCACACTCACCAGTTGAGATGGCCCACAGGGAAGATCTGAGAAACACAGTGGAGCTAATACTGGCGCTTGCAGAAGAGCTGAGTCAATAAGGGAGAGGACTAGTAAGAACCCGAGGTATAAGACTGATTTTGCATGTTTATGCACCGGTGGAATATCTACATCGGGTTGGCTCTGGGAGCTCTGGCTGTGTTGTATGTAGTATACTGGCCTAGCTATCAGATACCTCTGGGCGTAGATGTAAGGTTTGAGAAGGTGGGTCCCCTGAAATACGAGCTGGTGGTCGAACCCTACTACGCTAGATATGAGCCGAGCAACAGACCCGCAGTATTCATAAAGTTGCCCTCGGCCAGAGAGGTTGGGAGGCCGCCGATGTGGAGCATACAGCTGTCGGCTGTGGGGCCCACGGTGGGAGAGGTGTGGATAGACGACGCAGAGGTTAGAGGAAACGTAGTGGTGGTTAGGCTAGACGGCAAATTCGGCCTCGTTCTCGACGACTGGCTACGCTACTTAGGAAACGCAACCGGCGTGGAGCCGTCGATCCACGTTCACATTTGGTACGGCGACGACTACCTCGGCTTCGCCGCCGTCAACTACGACCCCCACAGACTCGCCGGCAGAAACGTCACATATGTAGTAAAGGCCCAAGTCGTCACGGCGGAGAGGCCGCTGAAAACAAAGCCAAGAAACTCCCCTGGCTCCCACTTCTCTAGCTTCGGTCTAGATTGCGTATACGAGTGGCGGTACAACTACACTATCATCGACACAGAAAGAGATTTCGGTGGAAAAATCCCCCTCTTCTTCATATACAACCAGTACAGCTACTCAGGCGAGGTGGAGTTGATTCTGGACATAACTATCATTGATAAAGCTTATGTAACGGCTGGCGTAGCGCTAGGCTATCAAATTCTAGATATCGATATCACATTTAGGGATCTATTTGCAATCCCCTTCGACATTAAGGATAACCAAACTAGAATCCTTAGATCTCCTGACGTATCGCCAGAGGAGGCTTATTGGTTCGGCGTGTATGGCAAACTTACAATTGACCGCTATGATGAGTGGTACGTGTGTCGCGACGGTGGTAGGGTAGTGTCGGCGTCACGTACTGGAAACGTCATGTTTAAATCAAAAATTCACTACCTACGCAAAGACTCCACAGGTAGAACCTTAGTTTTCTGGGAGAAATTGGGCTCTTCTCAGTTGACAACAGCCCTGGAGCTACGCAACTACTACAAACTTCTCGGCACATTGGTCGCAGAGGTATCTACACCTCAGAATCCTAAGATTATCGAGCTAGGTGAATGGATAGCCCGTCAGTTCAATACTCAATGCCCGACGGAGGCTTCGGTGGGGGCGCCTATTGCAATAATTCTCGGGTTAATAAAGGGCGCTGAGTTCGTGAAGAGGCATCCCCTCTTGGCGTTTATTCCAGTAGCGGTGAAGGGCGACTACGCCGACATTAAGGGAGTTGAGTATAAAGCCACTTATCAAAATGTGGGCGCCGCAAATGGCAGGGGTTATAACGTGGTGGAGTATGTTGATATCTATGCGACGGGTCAGAAGGTCAAGATATCTGACTCGTGTCAAGTAGATCTGCCGCTGGGATACGTGATAAGCCGCTGAGCTAAGACCTCAACCCCTTAGCTAGATCCGATAGGTTTTTTCTCTTTCTTTTAGAAAAACTGGCTCAAATAGGGGAAAACAGGTGGGTTTGACCTAGGGGTATCTGGGAGGCGGTGCTTCTGGATATATCGGCGGAATTGGTGGTTGCGCCGTGTGGGGCTTTGGCGGTGGAGGCGCTATGGGCCTCTTCTCAACTAGCCACGATACCACGTTTCTGAACAGTTTCCAGTTGTCGCCTAGTTGTATGAAATACGGCGTGAAGCTCCTAACGGTTCCCACCGCTGTAAAGTTGCCTACCCTCACAGCGACTGTGTATACGTCTCTACCGTAGCCAAACATGTAGGCCTCGGCCTGTAGCTTTACGCCGGCGTACGCGGCGAAGGCGGTGGGGCTTAGGAAGATTAGCCGCGTTGCGTTGAAGACTGTGTCGTTTCTCAAGCCCCTCACCCACACATACTGCCAGTTCTTACTGAAGTCCTCGGCGCCTAAGCCTGTGGAGTTGTAAACAGCTCTTAGGACCGTGATGTTGAAGTATGTAAGTAGCGGGTCGAGCGTGGCGGCGAATGAATAGGGCGCGATGATAATAAACGGAGGCATTGCCACGGGGCCGCTGGCTCTCATATCCACAAAGTAGAGGACTCTGACCCCGCGCCGTGTGGCGTTGTAGACGGCCTCAGCCGCTGTGTCTGTAAACGGCGTGGATGGGTTGACGATTATGAGACCGGTGGCGTTGTTTAGGAGCTCCTGCATCTCCATCTCGCTTCTAGCCAGCCTCAGGGCGTAGCCCCTCTCCACAAGCTCCTTTACAAGCACCTCTACGAAGCCTCTCGGCATTAGGTTGCCGTGCGACACGTCGAGCACTACGTAGGGCTTTGCCGGCTTCTTTTCCTCTGCCGGAGGCGGCGGGAGGGGCGGCGTTACGTTTCTAGGCGGCGGTAGCTGGACGGCGCCTGGCCAGAGGTAGTATATCGGGGGCGCCGATTCGTTTAGCAACATCTCCAGCGGGATCTTGCCCCCGGATACCAGAGGTATAATTACGATGCCGCGTCTGGTGATGTTGTACTTTTCATATATGTCGACAACTGTGTAGTTTTCGAGACCCAGCTCCTTTGCCATGTCCTCCACCGCCTCCCAGAGCCCGCCTATTTTGTCGATAAGACCAAGCTCCAGGGCTCTGTCGGCGCTGAATATCCTCGCCGTCTCAAACACTTCGGGCGCCGCCTTAAGCCTGGCGCCCCTGCCCCTCAAAACGGTGGCGACAAAATTCGCCCTGACTTTTTCAATGTCGTTGTAGAACTCTGTGAGGTCCATGCCGTAGTATTTATACGGCCCTGTGGTGTAGATGTAGTCGGGCAGGTCGTATAGATACTCGTCGGGCCAGAGGAAGGCGATTACCCCTATGCTGCCAACCCAGCTCGACGGCGTCGCGTAGATCCTCTGGGCCGCCACCGCGGTGTAGTAGGCGCCGGAGGCGCCCAACCCCGCTATTACTGCGTACACAGTCTTGTTGAGGCCTCTTATCGTGGTGTAGAGCCTCTCGGTGGCGCCCACGGCGCCTCCCGGCGAATTTATAAGCAACACCACCCCTGCCGTGTTGTTGTCAAAACGTAGTTTCTTGACGTAGGTTATTAAGAAATCGACGCTGAAGTCGAAAAGAGGGGTGTCGATCGGCACAATTACAATCTCCTTCTCCGCCTTGGCCTTCTTCTCCAACCTGGCGACGCGGGTAGCGACGTCACTGATCGTCTTGTTGAGCGAAACGAGTCTGTCGATGAGAGTTCTGTTTAGTGAATCTATCTTAGCCCCTAGAGATGTATTCAACTGATCTATCTTGTGTGGTATATCTCTCTCGACGGTCGATACTTTACTCCACGTCGCTAGACCCAGTATTACTGCACCTATGGCGATTAACAGGGCTAACACCCCCACAATTAGTGGCCTTTCCATACGCCTGTAGGTAATTGTGTATATAAACGTAATGTACTGGCGGTATATGACGCGCCGTGGCAATAATTGAACTCTTTTTGAGGCGGGTTACGTACTCTGTTCGTAAGCGGCTTTTTTTCTGGCGTAGTCCTCTGCCCTGCCAATTACGCGCGCGGGCACCCCGGCTACCACTACGCCGGGGGGGACGTCTCTCGTGACCACGGCGCCGGCGGCCACCACCGCGCCTTCGCCTATCTCCACGCCGGCGACTAGGGTGGAGTTGGCGCCGATCACAGCCCCCCTCCTTATTACGACGGGGGCCAGCCTCTTGCTCGGGGGGTACTTGTCGTTTGTTATAACGGCGTTGGGGCCTATGAAGACGTCTTCCTCTATCACCGTGCCGTTGGGGATGTAGACCATGGACTGGATCCACGCCCTGTCCCCGATCTTAACCTCACGCTCGATTATGGCCTGCGTGCCGATCCTCACACCCCTCCCAATCCTGGACAGCTCCCTAACCAGCACGTTGTGGCCGAACTCGCACCCGTCTCCGATCTCCACGTTTTCGTAGATCACGGCGCCGCTCCTAATGATTACGGACTCGCCGATTCTGGCCCCCTCGCTGACCTCGTCGGGGGAGGAGAAGCCCTTGAGTATCTTCTGGCGTGTCGGGTAGCCTATCACAGCGGCGTCTATAAAGCTGTCCCTCCCCACCACGGTAGGTCCATATATATACGCCTCTGGCGAGACGTAGCGGGCGTGGATAGTGGCCCTCCGGGATACGAAGCCCATGGGGAACGGCCGTACGTTAGCTATATAAACTATGGCACCGTGGGTGGCATGGCTGACGACTTCGCCTACCCAGACTACGTCGTGGAGATACTAGCAGAGCTGAGGGAGCTGAGGAAGGAGGTGGTGAAGTTGCAGAGAGAAGTCGCCGAGCTCTCCAAGAAGGTGGCGCAGCCACCCCAGCCGCAGCAACAACAACCTGCCAACATAGAGGCGGTGCTAGACGCGGTGCGGGAGGCCGTGGAGAAGCTGAACTCAGCCGCCCTCTCTGTCGTCGAGAACGCCAGCCTCGTAAGGGCGGCCGTGGCGGAGGACCGGGCGAAGAGAGACGAGGCGTGCATGGCGCTGCTAGAGAGACTCATGGCACTGCAAGACACTTTGAAAAAAGCCGCTCAGTGACTAGCCACGACTATCCAGTCCATCGCCCGTTGCACATCACCACTCGCATGCACCTGCCGCATCCAGCTTTGCGCAGGTACGGCGGGGGGCGCTCCGCGTGTTGTTAACCACTGCGCCGCTTTGCTGAAAGTTAGCAGGTGTATACTGGTGTATATACGCGAGATGTTTATATATCTCTGGGTCTGTGGAAAACTGTGTTTAGGAGGGAGGACGCGGGTAAGAAGGTAGACGAGGCGTTAGTAAAGCTTAGCTCAGACGTCGCGGCTCTCTCCACGCGGCTGGAGGAGGTCAGGAGCGAGGTGGTGGCTGAGGTTAAGGCAAGTTCCCTCGACCTGAAGAAATCTGTCGAGGGCCTGGGGGCCCTCCTGAGCAGGGTGTCGAAGGACTTGGTGGAGGCCACTTCCCAGCTCAACAGGCTGGTCGGGCAGATAAACACCTCGGCGGATAGGCTGGGTGAGCTCTCAGCTGTGGCTGAGAGGCTCTCCGCCTCTGCAAAGGCGGTGACGGACGCCACTAACCAATTCATCTCTGTGGCTGAGAAACTCGACGCGGTGGCGGGGAGGGTGCAGAGCTTGGCTGAGGAGATAAACGCCCTCAAGGCGCAGAGCGAGCAGATACGCACCGTGGCCTCCGCCATGCTGGAGTTGATGAAAGACTTCAACGCGAGGCTCCAGGACTACGAGGCTAAGATGAGGCAACTCGCCTACAAAGAGGCGGAGCTGAGGACTAGGGAGGAGGCGTTGAGGAGGAGGGAGGGGGAGCTCGCCCTCGTGATGGAGAACGTGAAGAAGGTGGCCGAGCTGTCCGACCCCACGAAGACCTCGCTGGAGGAGGCTAAGAAGGCCTTGTCTCTGCTGACCGCCCGCATGCGGGAGCTGGAGGAGAGAGACGAACAGCTGAGGCAGTTTAGAGAGGAGCTTCTGAAGAAGGAGTTTGAGCTTAAGAAGCTTGAGCAGGAGCTGGCGGTTAGGCAGAGGCAGCTGGCGGAGCAGGAGGAGCGCGCCAAGTCCCTCCTCGCCCAGGCCGCCGAGGTGGAGAAGAGGCTGGCTGAGCTGGCCAAGAAGGAAAAGGAGCTGGAGGAGGTACAGGCGGCTCTTGAGAAGAGGCGCCAGGAGCTGGAGGAGTTGGTGGGGAAGTACAAGATGTTTGAAGACGCAGTGGGTAAGAAACAGGATGAGCTCAGGAGGCTGGAGGAGGCTGTGAGGGCTAAGGAGGTGGAGCTGTTGGACAACCTCGGGAGGTTCGCCAAGAGGCTTGTGGAGGAGGAGCAGAGGCTAAACGAGTGGGAGAGGAGGCTTCTTGAGCAGGAGCGCGAGACCCTGGCATTTTACAGAAGCCTCCTCTTGAGAGAGGCGATGCTGGCCCAGCTAAAGGCCCAGCTGGAGGAGTGCCAGAGGAAGCTGGGCGAGCAACGCTAGGGCACAAAGGGGAATACTGCCTTTAGAAAGCTGTAGCTCAGCACAGACGCCGAGATGACGAAGGTGACGATGAGCAGAGCCTGCACCATCCTCAGCTCAGCTCTCTCTCTGTCCTCCGTCGAGATGTCCAGCGCCGCCGACACGTCCTTAAGCGCGAGTCTGAAGAGGACTACCGCAATTACGAGAAATACGATGTCTAGAGCCGCGGCCACCATCTGCTCAGCCCCCATCAGCAACAGACCCAGCGTCAAGACTCCGATTAGGTACAAAACTGCATAGAGGGACCACCTCACGGCGTAGACTTCGGAAACCTATTTAAGAGTTAGTGTTTAAAGTCACCAATGACTATATAACCGCGCCGGCGCTGTACTACATGTACGGCCTCTTGATCCTCGTCATAAACGCCACCGCGCTCACAGTCCCCATTACCTCCATACCATTTATCTACACGGCGCCCCTAGGCGGATGCGCCAACTTCTCAGCCTACGTCGATCCCCTCTCGCCGTGGGGCATAGCCTCGGTGCACGCCGTGTCCAACACCGGCGTCCTAACTACGCCCACGTTTCAGCCGTACCCAACGCCCAAGTTTGTAAATGGACGCGTCTGTGGAGACTTCCTCACGGTTAAGGTAGAGAGGTGGAGGAGTCTCGGGCCCGTGGTGCCGGTCACGGTGAAGGGGGAGGACTCGGTCTACGTATACCAGGGCGTGCCGCTTGAGGTAAACGGCACGGCGATCCTCAGGGTGAAGTCCTTCACCCCTCCACAAGTGGAGGGCGACTTTTACTTCAAGGTGTGGTCGACACAGTCCCTGGGGGTCTATATGGAGGAGTATGTGGTGTACTCCACCGCCAAGATCTCGGCCTACGGCATAGCCAACATCACCTACATCAGCCTCTCGGACACAAAGGCGGATTACTACTTCGTGATCCCCACGGCTGGCGTGAGGGTAGATGGCGTCAAGCCGTGGACGCCCGACTTCAACCTAATGTTCTCCCCCAACCAGACAGCGGCGGTTGGGAGGCCCCGGGTGGTCGTGGAGCAGATCGCCCTCCCCGTGGTTGGCCAGTGCAACGGGACGGCGCTGGTGTACAACCCGGTGGAGAGGCCGCTACAGATATATGTCAAGCTGGCCACAGGCGAGGAGTACGTCCTCAACTTCTACCACCTCCCCACGGCCGTCAAGACGTGGCTCTTCAAGGGGGCCACCGCCAAGACGGTCGACGGCCAGGACCTACCCGTATACGCCGTATCTACGGAAGACGGCTCGCCTGTGGCTATGTGCATAGTCGAGGGGCCTACCTACTACGTATACGTGAAGGTTGGCGACGTCGTTTATAAATACCCCGCGGAGGTGAGGGAGGGCGCCGTAGAGGCCTACACAGACCTCGTGAAGCCGAGGGTTGTGCTCGACGTCCAAGGCTTCAACGCAACGGTGGCTCCGGAGGTTGCCAGGCTTGGGACAAACGTCACAGTGAGGCTCCTTCTCAACGGCTCCGTCGTGGCTGAATACGTCGTGAGGGCCGCCCCCAGGTTAGTCATAAACGCATCTTCTCTCTACAGGGAGATGAGGGTGGTCGACGTGCTGGGGTCGCCTATTGACCGCTTCGCCGTGTACGTCGGTGGTTTGAAGTTCTACGGCGAGCGCGGCGCCGCCAGGATAATCCCGCTGGCGGATCCCGTTGCCGTCGAGATCAACGGAGTTAAGTACCTGGTAAGCGTGCGGCCGGTGGTTAAGTTGCCTACGCTCACCCTTGAAAGTTTTGTCAAGATGTTCGTGGCGGCGGGGGCGGTGGGCGCCGCCGCGGCGGTGGGGGTGAGGGGTAGACGTGAAGAGAAGAAGGAGGAGAGGGGCGGCAGAGACGTGGTGGAGGTATAAGCTTAAAACCCCGGTCGCCTTTCCCACCGTGATGAGGGGAAGGGCCTGAGAGGTGATAGAGCCTTCGATCACTGATAACTTTTATATGTCTATAATACAGGGCATTCAATGTATGCACAGACTACATACGACCCGATGTGGTACCTGATATCGATACTGGTGTGGTTCGCCCTCATCTTCATGCTACAGGACCTGCAGATGTATAGGTACCTCAGCCAGGTGAGCGGCTTCCTCTCCTACCTCGGCCAGTTGCTGAACGCGGCCTCCGCCAACGTGCTCAGCGCCTTGGACAAGTTTAAGCGGAGGGAGGTGCAGAGATCTGAGCTCGAGTCGACGCTGAGGAGGATGGTGGACTTCGCCGTGATTGAGCCCACCTCTCTAGACCCCAACGGCATCGTGCCGAAGTACAAACACATACTGAACACCTACGTGGAGACCTACGAGGGCGAGATCAGAAGGCTCGTGGAGGACGGCGTCGTTGTCAAGAACCTGGCAACCGCCGTAGAGGCGCTGAGGTACATGAACTTCATATACAAGGTGGTTGACCACTACTACAAAACCGCCAGGAAGTACAAAGCCTTTTACCTAGTCATACAGCTAACCATGTTGCTTCCGCTACTCAAGGAGCTCACAGACACAGTCAACGAAGCCGTGACCTCTTTCATAAAGGGAGTCCCCATTGGAGACAGCGCAGGTCCCCTCGTGGCCTACAACATACTCAACCAATGCGGGGCACCTGTGTACCACAACGACGTCAAAGACACTGTGGTGGCCGAGTGCATCTACGACGGCAGACGTCTCTACGTGATCAAGGCCCGGGGGCCGGGTAGCACAGTGGGCCGCCTTGACGAGGCTGTGGAGTACGTATTCCAGAAGCTGGGCGCCAAGCCGAAGTACATAGTGAGTATAGACGCTACGTTGAGGCTGGAGGGGGAGAAGACCGGCGAGGTGGCGGAGGGCATCGGGATGGCCATGGGCGGCGTCGGCGTGGAGAAGTTCAACATAGAGTCGTACGCCACTAAGTACGGCGTGCCGCTGTACGCCTTTCTCATAAAGATGAGGCAGTCCGAGGCGCTCACCACCATGACAGGCGAGATATACAACGCAGTCAACCACACTACCAAGAGGGTGCTGGAGTTTATCTCCAGCAACGTGGCGCCGGGGGAGTCCGTACTCGTCATCGGGGTGGGCAACACCGTCGGCGTAGGCCAGCCTTTCGAGGCCTCTTGACAGTTACCTTTTTAAAATCGCCAACCTCTGTGCTACCGTGAGGCTCAGGGCTCCGTTTCTCCGCATGGTCCTCCGCAACACCTACATGGAGCTTGAAATAGGCGACATCGTCGTATTCGCCGAGTCG